>JAJFHW010000063.1 GCA_021775385.1 Hyphomicrobiales bacterium
TGCCATTTGACTTTCGTCCATTCTCCACATGCTGAATACCACAAATAAACCAAGAGCTGAGCCTGCTTCTACTAAAAGAGATACAAGAAGGATTAGCCCTGTTTGGATAGCTTCAAGCTTAAGCCCAAAAAGGCTTGCTAAGAAATCAGCTTGCGGGTCCGTTTTGCCTGCTGCGGCTACTGAGCCTGCATCTGACATCTTGCTACGCAGCTCAATTAAGCGCGTATCAATTTTGGCTGCTTCTTCAGAAATAGCCATTTCTTTTTGCAGATCAAAGATATTCGCGCAATATTTGCGTGACACCCAGTTTGTTAAGCTACAACCCTTTGTTGCGGCTTCAACCGTTTGGCGCTTTCGGCCTCTCATTTTCACCTGTAAGGCATTTGCACGTTGCAATTCAGCATTCACAGCTGAAACCGGACGATGTTTTGGCATCCAGGATAATTTATCTTGCAAACGCTTTAGCTCGACACGTGTGTCATTGTAGTTTGTCACCTTGATTAATCGTGCGCCATTATTGTCAGCACGGTTCAAGGCGGCAAAGCCAAGGCTGGAGGTCAATGAATAGCCGGTGCAAATAATTCCTAGTGCAATGCCGGCAAAGGCCTGTGCCCATTTTTTTGTCTTAAGGGCATAAATTATGAGGAATGGTACAATTGCTTTTAAGCAATCGGCGGCAACACTTGCCATACCATATACGTGACCATCAAATTCAGTATTGCCAAGACTGAAACCAAAACGCCAATTCATAGCGGCTGAAACAACCACTAGTGCCGACGCGGCAACAAGCCCTAAAAGTCCAAGAATATGTCTCATGGACGACCTCCTTAAAGTGTACCGACAAGCTTGCCGGTAATGATTTAACTTTGTGAGAGTTTTCATCTTACTTCTCAGCCATCAGACATCTTTTCATCTTATCCAAACCGTATAGTCTTATTTCTGATTGTTTTAAAAATTAGCTCTTAATGAATTTTAAGACTCTAAAGAATAAAACACTCAGCTACTCCTTCAATTTAGAAAGAGCTAAACTAGCTTCATTGGATTTACGCGAACAGAAATTGATCAAAGACTGGATTACTAAAAAACTTAAACTTGACTAACATCGACCAATTATAAAGACGATAAGATCTCAGGATTGAGATTGATTGAAAGATGCCCCACACAATTTTTGGCTTTTACCGCCACGGAAAAGGTCAAAAATTGGTGGAGAATAACCGGCCTACATAAAAGTTAGATTAGAGAAAAATCTAAGCTTAACAATTATCTCGGACAGAGTTTACCCCCACTACGTGTGACAATAGATAGCTGATTCGTGATGTTTAGTGAATCTTCCTAATTTGTTAATTGTAGTTTGCACGCAACAGGTTGTTAATCTTTTGTTAACCATTGAATTCATTGGTGTTTATCAATTTACCTCCACGAACTAAAAACCTATTTACAAGCTCACTCGTGCCCCTGGTGTCTAGCAACTGAATATTTATAATATTTTTATATAAAACATAGGCTTAAACACACCCTTCTGCGTTTTGCCAAATCGAATGTGTGAATTCTCATTCTTGTCTTTTTAATCCGAACACTTCATATAGTAGGCCTGCAATTTTTTTCATTTAATTTCATGCGCCTGTGTTTTTTATAATTCTTAGGCCTTCTCCTAACTCCAGAGAGATTAAAATATGAACGATTTAGATTTAGATGTGCCGTCTTTAACAACCAGGATTGAAGATCAGCTTGGTTGGGTTTTGATAAACTCACCGAAAAAGTTAAACTCTCTCAATGAGGATATGTGGCGTATTTTACCTCAAATTATTCATAAGCTGGATCAAGACAAAGATGTCAGAGTGATTATATTTAGAGGTGCCGGTGAGAAAGCTTTTTCAGCTGGTGCTGATATTTCTGAGTTTGACCGTGTTCGCGAAGGGGATGCGGCTTTAAATTATAATCAACTTAATACGGCAGCGTTTAAAGCCATCCAGGATTGCCAAACTCCAACCATAGCTATGATCAATGGTTTTTGTTTAGGTGGTGGTTTTTTATTGGCACTTTCAACTGATTTACGACTTGCGTCTAGGGACGCTCAATTTTCTCTCCCTCCAGCAAAACTGGGACTTGGATTTGATGTGCGTTGGTTAAGCCCGCTCTTGCAAATCGTTCCACCGCATATTGCTAAAGAGCTGCTTTTTACTGCCGATCGTTTTAACGCTGAACAGTGTATGTCCAAAGGTTTACTCAACTCCATCCATGAAAATGATGAGCTTGAAGCTGCAATAATTAACGTAGCCAAGACCATAGGCGGCAATGCTCCTTTAACACTACGAAATGTTAAATCAGCGATCAACGCCCTGGCTGCCAACGATCATCATATTGACTTTGAGGCAGAAGATGCCCTTGCAGCTCTTTGCTATAAAAGCAAAGATTATGAGGAAGGACGCCTTGCTTTTTCTGAACGGCGCACCCCTCGATTTAAAGGTGAATAGGGCCTAACTCCATCTATTAAAGTCTTGCCTGATCAATTAGATAATGATTTTAAGAAATTGATCACACCGTCCTTATAAACCTGGTCGCCAACTGCACGCATGTGGTCTCTATCAGGGATAGGTAAATGCTGCGCTCCTGGTATGAGTTCAGCTAATTTATCACCTTTACCGGCGATGACATCTGTTGTGCCAACTGCTACAAGTGCTGGCACTTTTATTTCGGCTAAACTTTCTGCTGTCACCGGCACTCTTGTTGAGCGAATGCAAGCAGCAAGTGCTTTTAAATCACTTTTTGTTTGCTCGGCAAAGTCGCGGAAATTTTTAGCCGCTGGATTTTTAACGTCCGACGCTTTTTCTGCTTCTAATGCTCTTGCGATCGGCTCCGGATTTCCGATGCCTCGCACCATGTTATAGCCCATGCCAGCAAAGGTGACTGAACGTAAGATCGATGGGTGTTGCATGGTGACAAATGCTGAAATTCTTGCGCCCATAGAATAGCCCATAAGATGGACCTTATCTAATTTTAGATGCTTACAAAGTTCATTTACATCGCCAGCCATTAGATGAGAGCCGTAACTTTCCATATCGTGAGGTTTTTCGCTACTCCCGTGGCCACGATTATCAAAAGAAACCACATTGTATCCGGCATCTGTTAGGCATGTGAACCAGCCCCTATCGATCCAGTTCATGTGGCTGTTTGACGCAAAGCCATGCACTAGCAAGACAGTTTCTTTTTTTTCTGCCTCGGAACTGGCTGATTGTTGAAAATAAGCTAAATCAAAGCCATCTGATTGAAAAAATCCGGTTGGTTCCATTTTATCCTCTTATTATTTCTCTCACGGCTATTTCAAGCGCTTATGGCGCTTGAGCCTCCGAGGAGCGGTGCTAGGCACCGGGCTACGCGAAGCGCTTCGCCATGTCCCTCAACCCGAAGTGGGTTGAGCTCCTTCTTCGTATATTGTTTTTTACACTGGTTGCCCGCAAACAACCGCATTTCTAAGCTTCAGATGCCCACAAGCATCCGCATTTCTAAGCTTCAGATGCCCACAAGCATCCGCTGAAACGGCAAAACTGGTGCGATATCTTATGCAAATTTAAGCTTTCCTCTATCATTCTTTGATGAAGAAGGCTATCTTTAGAGTTAACATTGATTTGGCACTTATATAGTGTCTGTTATAATTTGAATATTCAGTCTTTGTACTAATAACTTTGGC
>JAJFHW010000064.1 GCA_021775385.1 Hyphomicrobiales bacterium
AAACTCACCCATTTGTTTTAAGAAGGCAACGTTGTTAATCGCAAAAAATAAATAGCCGCGCTTTTGGCCCTTGCCATCTTTTAAGGTGATGTCCAGATTTGTTGGGTATGATCTATTTTTAGGTAATGCTTTGTAATTTAAATTAAATGAATAAGGCTTGCCGTTTTTATCTTTAAACTCAAAATTGATTTTCGTTTTATCTTCCCCGACATCTGAAAGTTCTAGCTTTTTTGTTATATCGACACTTGGCCCCGTGATTTTTAATTCAAAGGGTGCTGTTTCAGCTTTGGTCGTTGTTGATAGTACTAAAGCGACTATGGCGGTTGATAGACTAAATTTGAAAATATTCACGCTTGTTCTCCCTAAAACATTAATACGAACATGCGAATATACAAATGTATAACGTCTACTCAATTCACATTTCTTCACAGGGACGTGATCATCTAAGAATGCAGGATAAAGGTGGGAGGTTTTTGTAAGTAAGGAAAGTTTACGCGGACAAAAATTTTGAGCATGTCACTGCATATTGTATTCAAAAAACATGCTCTAATGCACCTAAAACCAGTTAGCCGAGATGCATTAGAGTTTAAATGATTTAACGTGGCATTACTAACCAGTAGTCGAGGTCCAGCATCACGCTTTCATGGTAACCATCCTCTGTTTTTCCAGGAAAATCAGCGCAAGGGTTATTTTTGGTTGCGATGGTTTTAACGCGCAATGCGCCGACATCTTCACGACCAGGAATAGCTTCTTTTTCCAGAATTTCTGACCAGGCGTAGATTGTATCTCCTGCAAAACATGGGCTTACATGCCTGCCGCCATTAATAGCCGCTACATGAAAACCATTTGCAAGTCCATTGAATGACAAAGCTCGTGCCATAGAAATTACATGGCCACCATACATGAGGCGTTTGCCAAACCGGCCCTGGCTTTCTGTGTGGTTATTAAAATGTACTTTAGCTGTGTTTTGATACAGCCGGGTTGCCATTTGATGCTCTGCTTCTTCAATTGTCATGCCATCCACATGGTCAATTTTTTCACCAACTTCATAATCACCCCAGCGATAAGGAGCACCTGCTAGGTCATTATTATATTCGGCTATATTAATTTCTGGTGTTGATTCAGCAAAATGAGACGGCTCAACACGTTTTGGTAATTCTGGCACATCTGGTGTTGGTGCAACCGATGCTTCATCTTTTTTGCGAACCATTACCCAGCGCACATAATCCAGAACTATTTCACCAATTTGATTGCGCCCAGTTGAGCGCACATAAACAACACCTGTTTTACCATTTGAATTTTCTTTTAATCCAATGACCTTAGACGTTGTTGAGACAGTGTCACCTGGGTAAACAGGCTGTACAAATTTACAGTCTGCATAGCCTAAATTTGCAACAGCGTTTAGAGAAATATCCGGTACAGTTTTACCGAAGACCATGTGAAAAACCAAGAAATCATCAATTGGAGCTGCTTCATAACCAATGTCCATTGCAAAACTATCTGCTGACTGGACGGCGAAGCGCATGCCGTAAAGAGATGTATATAAGGCGATGTCACCTTCTGTGATGGTGCGAGGCGTTGCGTGATGCAAAACCTGACCTACAGAGAAATCTTCAAAATAATTACCTGGATTGGTTTTACTCATGCTGCTTGTTCCTTATTCAAATACCAGTTTCAGTACTAGAAGCAAAATCCATTCAAATAGAATTGATTGAATGCTCTAGCTATTTGTTTTGACGTACAATTTTTCCAACCCTCGTTGTACTCCGGTCGGATTGAGCTAATTTTTTCTTGCCGCGCAATTTTTCCGATCCTCGCTGTGCTCCGGTCAGATTGAGCTCTAACTCATAGACAATTGAGGAAAATTAACAAGGATTTTTTTATAGGCTTTTTGTCAAAATAACTGAAAGGTGGGCTTTTCCATTCTGGGTGCTTAAGCGGAACTAGGAAGTCTAGCTTTTAGTCTTTAAGAGGAGAGGGAGTGAGAGGATATTTAGGCGATATTTGATAGCACTTAGCAGCATTAAAGCCATGAATGCAAACGATAGAGCTGTGGCGATCGCTGCCCCTTCAATGCCATATGCTGGGATTAAATACACGTTTAACGCAATATCGAGAATAACGGTGCCTAAATAAATGACCGCGCAAGTATATTGTTGCCCTGTCATCATTAAAATCCTCTCTCCTGGGCCGACAAACGCGCGAAACGCCAATCCTATTGCCAACGGTATGATGACCACTTCTGCATTACTAAAGCCCTCACCGAATAAAGATAAAATTTCCTCATTCATCACGATAATAAAAAGGATCATGACCAATGAAGGGAAAAAGGTGAGACAAGCTGAACGCCGTATAACTGATGTTAATGCTTCATAATCTCCGCTCGCATGAGCTTCAGCATATTTCCTATTAAAGGCAGAGCCTATGGCAAAATTTAAGAAAGCAACAAGCGCCATGATTTTGGTTGCTGCAAAATAAATCCCCGTTTGGTCTGGTTCCATATAATGACTGATCATAAGAATATCGACATTAAACAATAACAGTTCAAATGAAGAAATCATCATCATGGGCAGGGCAGCCCAAACCCAGGCGGAAACTTTATATTCACGTGGGCCGCGACGTTCAATTTCTGGAATTTTAAAGCCGGTCACAGCTAACGATAAAATTAAAGTCATCCAAATTGAAACTACAGCACCTGAAATTGCAACTGTCGCTGATGCATTGAACCCGAGCATTGCTAACCCGACCAGTAAGCCCATTATTGCTAAGGGGCGAAACAAAGCGCCTGGAGCAAAAGCCCGTATCATCCAGCCGTAACTACGGCCGATCCCTGATATGTAATCGACAAGTGCAAATGCCGGAAGCGCTAATAATGCGATCTTCATGGGAGTTGCATAAATATGGGAAAGGCCAGCAAACATTGTTGCTAGATAAAGTCCTAAGTAAAGTAAAGACGACGCAACAATTGAAGCAATAATTATGCAACAAGCGCTGCCCCAAATTGCACCGCGTAGCAATTCTGGCTTCTCTTGCACTCTATATTCAGGGACTAAACGCTGGATGAGGTTATAAAAACCGAAACTTAGCAACTCACCAGAGATGATAAGGCAAGACCAAACAAGCGCAAATAGACCAAACTCATACTTCCCCATCCAACGAGCTAGAAAAATTTGCAATAGAAAGGTGAGAAATGCGCCAAAAATACGCAATCCATAAACTCGAAATGCGTTAAATTCTGTATTGAATTTTCCTGAAATTAGATCAGTTGATTTG
>JAJFHW010000065.1 GCA_021775385.1 Hyphomicrobiales bacterium
ATAAAGCCCAATGCCTGTCAGCCTGTTCATGATTGACATGGTCATTGTCAGCATTGGAGAGTAAATTTGTAAATGCGGCGATAAGGGCCGCGCAGCTTTGAGCTTGTTTTGGCTCATAAGTTCCCTCACAATTGTATCTCATTTGCTCAACACTAAAGACTTGATCATTCTTTTACGCGAATGATTAATGAGCAGAATAGATAAGCAGCAATTCATTATTAATATTAGATGGTTTGTTTTTTGTATCTTAAGATGTACCAAAGTCTATGACATAAGGTCAATACTAAACTCGCGCCGTTTTCTTATTGCCCGTTTCTTGTGCAGGAATTATATATGCCTTTGTTTTTTAATAATTTTATCTGTTTCACCTTCGCATTTCTTATCCTTTTTATTGAGAGTTCTCCTCTTCTGTCTAAAGATAAAGCTAGCTTGCCTCCCCCTCAATCCTGGACATCATTTCAAGAATCTGACTATGGGGCAACGCTTTATTACCCCTCGAATTGGTTTTCTGATGCCAAAAAAATGGGTGAATTTGTCACATTCGCCTCTTTAAATGACAAAGCCATTCTTTCTTTCCGCTCATTCTTTGACCCTTTGCGTACTGGGGCTTCGGATTCTGTTTCAAAACTTAAGTCTGGGGTAGGAGCTCATCGGGTCTTGAAGGTAAAAATAGGGGCCATGTGGTACGAAGCGCAGTTGAACGGTGATGTACTTGCTCTTCCTCATTCGAAGACACCGCCCGAAATGATTACTTTTGTTCGAATGGTTTATAGCTGCAAGGAGCGGGTTGTTAATCAGATTAGCTTAACTTACCCCTCTTCTTCAGCAGCTCAATATGAAGCTATGTTAAAGAAAATGGTACGACGTTTTCAACAAGGTGTTGGGTCAAAAACGCCGGTAAGAGAATGTAGTTGAAGGCGTTCTTAAAAGTCCTTCGCTTCGCTCAGTGTACTTTTAAGAATATCAATACAGTGTTGCCCCGCCTTCCTCAAATAGCCATGGGCAACCTGGCGGCGGGGCAACGCTTTTTTGTTTTAGAACCTGGTGTTTATTATCTGAGCTTATACCCGAGAATTCTATACTTAGCCCCTTCAAACATTTTAGCAACGAGAATTGGATGTTAAAGTCAATATTTAGCCCTCAAGAATATGATCTATTTAAAAGTGCTTGGGATGCTTGTAACGCTAAAGGTGAAAGCTGGTAAAATACTCTTTTGATTTTATAAATCATTTTCATATTTATTCTTCCAACAAAAGAAGTTGGGTACGGATTACAAAAACATATTCCTCAGCTTTGCTCTTCACCTGAAAACTCTGCCATAACTTCTTTGCCGGTTTGTCTTGCATGATCTCCAGCAAAGCTATAGCCATTTGGTTTTTCGTCGATGAAAATTTCTTTTTCCAGGACAAGACTCGCGTTTTCTTGCAGCAACCCCATTGATATAAAAGTTGCCCCTTGGTGTTGCCCTTCAGCTGTTACTTTATAATAGAGATTTGTTCCGCAGTTATTGCAGAATGCACGCTCTGCCCACTCGGAAGATTTATATGTTTTGATATACTCCTCACCCTTTATTTCTTTCAAGTTTGCAGCCATGGCGAGATACGCACCACTTCCCCATCTTCGGCACATATCGCAATGGCACGCTGAGAATTTTTCTTCTTCATATTCAGCTGTAAATGAGATGGCATTACACAAACACTGCCCTTGTGCCTTGGTCATTTCGTCCCCCTCTTTAGGATTTTATTTCTCAATTTAAAAAATTGAAGTTTATCTTAGATTTACATGAAACGAGAGTAACTCAACAAATTTCTATGTTCACATTTAGGAGAGCAATAAAATCAGAAAACCCGTTCCTAAGCTTAAACAAAAAGGAGCGTAATATTTTTTATCTAATGATCTAAATGGTTCTTCAAGATTTTGCCGTTTTGCCCATGGGGTATAAGTGACGGCTCCTCTACTTAAAAAAATTAAGGTAAGGCCTATCATTGCGATTTTCAAAAGCCATACTGGAATGACACTATTAATCAATTCCAGGATTGATAAGAAAGTTGCCGGGAGTGGAAGCGTAATTGAACTTGTTTGTGATAGTGCATGTGCCCAAAGCGTGGGGATCAAGCCAGCGATGAAGATGAGCAATGCAACTACAACCGTTAAACTGGCTTTTGGAAGCTTTGTCAGGCCTTTTGTTCCTATCACCATTTTTGCAAGAGTTTCATCATCTCGTCCTGGCCACTTGCCTCCGATGGCCCAATAAGCATGGAGCCCCGCAGTGAGAGTTAAAGACGAAAAAATGAAAAGTACTATTGATGGTGATAGGCTCATAATTTCCTCTTAATCATTACGTTTGCCGCTCTTTCACATTTAAACTACTTTTTTACGTTGTCTTTTCGCGCCTAGTTCCAAAAAGGATCAGTGCTGCTAGGCTTATGAAAATGATCCATTGAGGCATTAAGAAAAGAGTTCCTAATTTGCTTATTCCATAAAAAATGAATAACCCGGCGAAGGCAAAATATTGAAGTGAAATGAGCACACCTAAGCTTTTAAATTGGATCGGTTTGAAGGCGAGAAGAATTAACCCTGCACTGTTTATGGCTAAAACAACTGTGACTGCATGCCAAAGAATTGACGTGTAAGCCTTTAGAATTGTTGTTAAATTGGCGTCTAGTATTGGCTGGTGGACTTCTTCTCCCCCACCATACACATGCAGACCAATTGTGATCGTAGATATAACTGCAGCAAGCAAAATTGATTTACTCATCTCATATCCCTTTATATACAAATTTCAACAACCATACGGTTGCGTATGTACGCTTTCTATTTGAATGTGTCAATACGCTAGCGTATAGCTTCACTCATGAATTTAAAAAAAACACTCACTTCAGAAGATTGGATCAGAGCCGCTTTTCGTGCTCTAACGCAGGGAGGGCCTGGTGCCATTCGCGTTGAGGCGATTGCGCGCGAATTGAAGGTCAGTAAAGGTTCTTTTTACTGGCATTTTAAAGATGTCGCCTCTTTACAATCTGAGATGTTGGAGCATTGGCAACTGGCAGCGACAGAAGCTATTATTGAAAATGTTGAAGAGAGTGGTGTGTTGCCAACTGAACAACTTCACTTGCTCATCATTCTAGCAACCAGCACTAAAAATGAACCTTATGGTGGCGTACTTGCTGAAGCGGCCATTCGTGACTGGGGGCGATACAACCAGCTAGCCTCAGATACGGTTAAAGCTGTTGATGAAAAGAGACTTATTTACACAAGAGATTTATTTGTAAGCTGTGGCCACGCTGAAAAACGAGCCACGCAAAATGCTAATTTACTTTATGGCTCTCTTATAGGGCTGGAGGGACTTGCCTACCAGCAACTTGTAAATTTACAAGAAGATATGCTTTATCTATTAGAGCTTATTTTAAGCTCTGAATAGTGGGGCGGCTTCTTGTTTTCATAAGTTCTATATTAACAGCTGAGATTACAACTGAGGGTTTGCGCAATAAAGAATTGGTAAGGGATTTGTTGCGAACAGAGCCAAATTAGCGAATACGCTATCGGTTTTAATCGCAAAGGGAGTAAGCTCAAATGAATTCTCTGGTGACATTGATAAAAAAGAAGCAGCGCATCTCATTTTAGATCTCATAGAGGGATTGGCAATGCGCTCAGCTTTTGAAACCGGAAAAGTTTCTCCTAAAGCGAAGAAAGCTTTAAAAACATTGATTGAAAAAAGCATTATGGTGACTTAAATGGACAAATATCAGTTAGCAAAAAAACGGGTTGAGGCCAAGATTGGATTTTATATTCATCTTATTATTTTCATCTTTGTGAATGGTATTCTAGCCGCTGTCGATATACTTGCATCTCCTGAAAAACTTTGGTTTTACTGGCCTCTCTGTGGGTGGGGCATTGGTGTTTTGTTACATGCGATCGGTGTTTTTTATCATCCAAAGCACGTAAACACTGGTAGCTCCTTTAAAGAGAGGCTCATTGAAAAAGAATTAAAGGCA
>JAJFHW010000066.1 GCA_021775385.1 Hyphomicrobiales bacterium
ATGAGGAAGTTCGCGTTTGGGCTATTCCTGCGCCAACTGGTGGATCTCGTGCTTTTTGTGATCGGATGAACAGCTGGGCACAAGACCAAGGTCAGCCTGGGCTTGGTTATATCTTTTTTAAAGATGGTGCTGGTTCTGGTCCGGTTGCTAAGAATATTGGCGCCGAGCGCACTCAGGCAATTGCTGATCAGTTGAACCTTTCAGATGGTGATGCTGTGTTCTTTGTTTGCGGTAAGCCAAAGTCGTTTCTTGATTTTGCTGGTCAGGCGCGTGTACGTGTTGGTGATGAGCTTAAGCTTTCAGAAACAGAGGGCTTTAAGTTCTGCTGGATTGTTGATTTCCCGATGTTTGAGTGGAATGAAGATGAAAAGCGTGTGGACTTCTCACATAACCCGTTCTCTATGCCGCAGGGCGGCCTTGAGGCATTGGAAAACCAAGATCCTTTGACCATCAATGCTTATCAATATGACATTGTTTGTAATGGTGTTGAGCTTTCTTCTGGTGCCATTCGGAACCATAAACCAGAGATCATGGAAAAGGCTTTTGACATTGCTGGTTATGATAAACAGGTTCTAGAAGATAAGTTTGGTGGTATGTTACGTGCGCTTCAATATGGCGCTCCTCCTCACGGTGGCATAGCTCCTGGTGTTGATCGGATTGTGATGCTGTTATGCGGTGAGCCCAACATTCGTGAAGTGACGATGTTCCCAATGAACCAGCAAGCACAAGATTTGTTGATGTCAGCGCCGTCAGATGTATCTGCAGCGCAACTTCGTGAATTGCACATCAGATTGAATTTACCTAAAGAAGATTAAACAGTCCGTTTTGCTTCTTGTGTTGAGTTTTAAAACCCTTCTCCTTTTATTAGGGGGAGGGTTTTCTTGTTTGACAAATTGGTTGATGAGCATAATCTGGTGTTCGATACTATTGTCCTAATTTTAATCTATAATTCCTCTCTTCTTACATTACAGATTGTGTAGTTCAGGATCGTTCGTGCTTGAAATTCTATTCATTATTGCTCCTGTTTTTATTATCATTCTTACAGGCTATCTTGCTAGTGTTAGCTCTTATATTAAATCTGAGACCTCTGATTTAATAAACTCGCTGAGCATTAAAGTTACGCTGCCGCTTTTGCTGTTTCGGGCAATGTACAATCTTGATTTTTCTACTGCTTTACATATGCCGATGATTTTCGGATTTTTCATCAGCGCTATCTGTAGTTTTTTTCTTTGTATGGTTTTGGCCAGAGTGTTTTGGAAGCGTCGCCCTGGTGAAGCTGTTGCAGTTGGGTTCTGTGCTTTTTTTACGAATGCTGTTTTGCTTGGATTACCTATTACTGAGCGTGCCTTTGGAACGGAAGCTTTGGCATTGGTTTATGGTATTATAGCGTTTCACACACCGATTGTTTATTCTATTGGTATGATCTCTATGGAAGTCGCGCGGCGTGATGGGGCTTCATTTCAGGTCACTTTGAAAAAGACGCTAAAATCAATTTTTTCTAATCCATTAATGATTGGTTTGTTGCTTGGTATATTTTCGAACCAGATTGGTTTGACTATTCCACAGTCGGTGATGATCTCGATTAATATGGTGGCTGATGGTGCTTTGCCGATTGCTATTTTTGGGATTGGGGTAGCACTTACGAGGTATAAGATAAAGTCTGAGATGAAGGAGAGTTTGATGGTGGCGTCTATTGCGCTGGTGTTCTATCCGGCTCTAGTGTTTTTCTTTACTTACTATCTACTAGAATTACCGAAAATTTATGTGCAAGCTGCTGTGACGATTGCGGCGATGCCAGCGGGGCTTAATGTATATATCTTTGCCAGTCTTTATAATCGGGCCATGGGGTTGGCTGCTTCAGTAATTCTCACCACTACTTTGCTTTCAGTGGTGAGCATTACATTTTGGCTACAGTTACTTCGGTCATTATAGGAACAGTTGGTTATTTATCACCCATAAGAGATGGATGGATTGCCCGATGACAAGTAAGCTTAAGAGTACTGAAATCCAATTTGGGGGGCGCAAAAGATAGTTCATGACAAACCTCCTAATCGTTGAACATTGGTTCTTTGCGGAGTGCTTTGTCTTAATTATATCTAATCTGGCCTAACAGAAGTTTTCCATTGGCTGTGTAATTTAATTAAAATTGTAATGAATTCTTCTTTGTGGCTAATGATAAAATCTTTTTAGTCTAAATATATATCAAAACTAAGATAGCCTGGACCAAACGGGTTTTGTTGGTATTCCCAAAAATCGAGATATTCTTTTTGAACTGTCCAGCGACAGTTTTTTGCGCAATTAATCCATTGGCCAGTTGGAAGGCGAACTTCTTTTTCTCCATAATGATTAGTACGAAGAGGGGCGATGATGTATTTATTTGGGCTAAAACGGCTTTCGATGCGGATAGCGTTTTCATAGTGGCGCTTATATCTTTTTGCTTCAGCATCTGTTGAACTGAAGCCAACAAAAGACAGGGCTAAAAGTGCTGAGATGCTTGCAGCTAGTATGACGGACAAAGAGTTTTTCGTCATTTTTGTTTTTGTATTCAAGATATTAGCAAGCATTTCCATAGCTCCGTTTTAAAATTATGCCCGTATTGTGGCTCTTATAGTGACCTTCATTTAGCTTATAACTGATTTTTACAGTTAAATCTTCATCTTGTTTATCATAAGGCGTGTCGTACCTCATGAAAAGTCACAGTTGGTTGAATAAATGCACTTAAATACAGCTAAAAATTCGCTTTAATGGTGGAGCTGCAGATTAGTAGTGAAAAAATTGTCGTTTTTCTGAAATCTGGGCTTGCACCTTTAGCTTGTTGAGGGTAAACATTTTTCTTTCCATCCTTTAATCTTTTCAAGATTATTCAGGCCTTTAATGCGGGCGTGGTGGAATTGGTAGACACAAGGGACTTAAAATCCCTCGATTGGAAACGATCGTGCCGGTTCAAGTCCGGCCGCCCGCACCATTTTCTTTTGCGCCCTGCCGCCCGCCAACCCAAGACGCGAGTTTCGGTTCGAAATTACTTCTCTCACCTGCACCAGATTCTTTTCTTAAATGTTCCTAGCCTGT
>JAJFHW010000067.1 GCA_021775385.1 Hyphomicrobiales bacterium
GTTCCACATCAAGGATGCTCGCCCCGGGTTGCTAGTGGGCAACTGAATGGGCTAAAGCATGCGTCGCCCCGGTTGCTAGTGGGCAACTGAAGGGGCTAAAGCATGTGTCGCCCCGGTTGCTAGTGGGCAACTGAAGGGGCATTAAAAGAGTCTGCAACTGAAGCTAAATAAAGCGGTTGCATAGTGGGCAACTGAAGCCAAATAAAGAGGCAATAAGTTTTTTTAAAGCAAGAGGGCGGTTATAGTGCAAAAAAGAATGATTATCATTTTAGGGTTTTTGTCATTTGCTGGTGCAGTACTGGCAACTCAACCTTTCCCTCTGCCTGACGCACAAGCGAACAGCAAAGTAAAAGCCCATCAAGCCTGCATGGCATCTTGTCGGTCAAGAACCAAAGCTTGTTATAAATCAGGTCAGACAGGTAGCTGCATTAAGAAAAGAAACGCCTGTTTCGCATCTTGTCAAAGTAAACTTGGCCGATAACCCCTCAAAATTGACTTTTAATCATTTGAATTGATTCATGAAGGTTTTACCTCTCATTGCTAATCTATACGAGCAACCATGAGGTTTTTCATCATGAAGACACTTAGATTTTATTATGTAGCACTCGCCATTCTAAGCGGGACTTTAATTTTGTTCGGGTTAACTGGCAGCAGCATACCGTCGGCCTCAGCTTGCTTAAAACCTTCATTAGCCAAAATTTGGGTAAACTCGGATGTCAAAGAGAAAGATCTTATCCGTTTAAAAATCGATTATAATTGTGGTGAAAAGCCCATAAAATCATATGACCCTCTCTCGGCGTCTCTCTGGATTGTACGCGGTTTCATGAAATGCGGCAGAGCCGAATGCCTTTGGGGGCGCGCGAAAGGCACCATGTACAACTCAAACGAAATGCATGTGACCTTCAGCTCTTTTTCCGTGGTAAGAGACCTTAAAATATTTATTGAATCAGGCTTGCTACGTGTTGAAGTGCAAAATAACTTCCGCGATACAAGACGCAAACCCACAAAACAGTCTTTCTATCTCCACCCCGAGCTATAACCGATCAGTATAAAGATCGGGTGTTAAAAATTTTAGTCATGAGAGGAAGCAAAGTTTCAACATACGAAGAAGGAGTGATGCCACTTAGGCATCAGGACATGGCGAAGCCCGGCGCAAGCGCCGCCCCTTGGAGGCCTGCTGCTTCAGCAGCAGAATAGCCGTGAGAGAAAAAAAGAGAAAACTTCTAATCCCGCGGATGAGCTGCATCATAAATACGAAGTAATTGATCTCGGTCAACTTCGGTGTAAATCTGAGTGGTTGAAAGGCTGGCATGGCCTAGGAGTTCCTGGATCTGGCGCAAGTCTGCCCCTGTCCCCAAAAGGTGTGTAGCAAATGAATGCCGTAAGGCATGCGGAGTGGCCGTTTCAGGCAATTGCAAAGCATGACGCAAGCGCGCCATGAGAAGTTGGATAATCCGAGGGGATAATTTTCCACCCCTTTCACCTCGAAACAAAGGTTCATTTGCTTCAAGTTCAAACGGACAACTAGCAATGTAAGTGGAAATCGCATCAGAAATAACTGGTAGGACTGGAATACGCCGCTCCCGGTTGCCCTTGCCAATAATTTCTAGAATATCAACAGCATCGATTGGTGCATCACATCTTAGTAAGTCAAGCGCCTCAGATATGCGAAGTCCTGCTCCATATAATAGGAGCATCACAGCTACATCACGGTCGTTAATCCATTGCGCCACATCTCTTACCACATCAGTAGAATCTAAACTCTCTAGAGCTTTATCAACGGGCAGTGGTTTTGGTATCGAGTGTGGTAATTTGGGAGATGAAATCAAATGTAATTCTGAATTAGTAAAATCATAGTGCCGTTCTAAATATTTAAAAAACATCCTCAATGCAGAAAGGCCGCGTGCGACAGACCGATCAGAGGCACCACCATCTCGCCGGTAGGCAAGGAAACTTCTAAAGTCACGGGCCTGCAAGTGAGATAAATCGATGAGGTTTATTTTCTTATCCTGCGAGCGGTGAATAAACCCGATAAATTGGCGAATGTCTCGTCTGTAACTATCAAGAGTTTTGAGGGCGAGGTCACGCTCATCTTCTAAATAATCGCTCCATGAACAAAGAGCTGAATTGAGGTCTTTCTCAACAGGCCAATTTTCAAAAGCATTATCCATAAGATGTATGATTCCAAATCATAATGTAGTTAAACAAATTGACTATATAGTAAAAAGGATTAACAAGCTCTATGCGGTTGCTAGTGGGCAACTGAAAGAGCACTAAAAAACTAAAAACGAGCTATACGAAGAAGGAACCTAGCCTCTTCGGCTAGGGGGCATGGCGAAGCGCCATTGAAGCCCGGCGCGAGCGCCGCCCCTTGGAGGCCTATGAGCTTTAGCTCATGGAGTAGCCGTGAGAGAGAACAGAGCATTGAAATGTCAAAAAGCCAACCATCGAAAACCAAAAAAGAACGCCTTGATCTCCTCATGGTTGAGAAAAAGCTTGTCTCGACACGTTCCAAAGCAAGAGATCTTATTAAGTCAGGACATGTGAGAGTTGATGGTGAAATCACAAAGAAAGCCGGGCAAATTTGGTTGGAAACAGCAGAAATTAAAATTGCTGAAGAAGCACCGGATTTTGTATCAAGAGCTGGAACTAAATTGGCGCACGCTATAGAGCAGTTTGAAATAGATTGTAGTGGCAAAATAATTCTGGATCTGGGAGCATCTACCGGCGGCTTTACACAAGTATTATTAGGCCATGAAACAGCCCACGTTTATGCTGTGGATGTTGGCCACGATCAACTACACAAAGACTTAAAAGCAGATGGGCGCGTTACCTCTATGGAAGGCCAAGACGCGCGCACCCTGACTAAAGATAATTTCAAACATCCAATTGATGCAATCACAGTAGATGTCAGCTTTATTTCTTTAATGAAACTTCTAAAGCAGCCCCTCACATTAGTTGAACCAGGCGGTTGGGTAATCGCTCTTATCAAGCCACAGTTTGAAGTGGGTAAAAAAGCTTTAGGCAAAAAAGGAATTGTCAAAGATCAAGAAGCCGTACAAACAGTTTTAGATACAGTAACCAGTTGGTTTGAAGACCAGCCTTCATGGCATGTCATTGGATTAATTCCATCTCCTATCACAGGTCAAACAGGCAATAGGGAATATCTAATCTGTGTTGGAAAAGAAGATTAGGGGCCAAAATCATAGTTCATAAGTTTTGTTGCTTACTTTAAGCATCAGTACCAGCAAAAAACAGCCTGATTGAGCGGTTCATTCTATGGGCCCTGTGCTCAATTAAATATACCCCTTGCCAGGTTCCAAGGTCCATCTTTCCATCGACAACAGGAATAGACAAGGTAGTATTTGTCAGCATGGTTTTAATATGGGCAGGCATATCATCAGGCCCTTCCATGTTATGACGATAGTCACGGGTCTCAGGGGCAAGCTCATTTAATATAGTAAGCAAATCATCCCGAACAGTTGGATCGGCATTCTCCTGAATAGTTAAGGATGCAGAAGTATGTTTAACCAAAAGCGTTAAAAGCCCCTCAGAGGCTCCAATCTCTCGTAACCAAAAATCAAGTTTTGAAGTGATCATATGAAACGAATATGGAGAGGTCTCAATTTGAATTAAATCCGTTTTCTGAAAAAAGCTATTCTGCATATCTTCGCACTTTCTTGAGTTTAAAAATTAAAAAACAGATCAATGGTGAAGCCAAACTTAAACTTTAGGCCAGAAACAATTTGCCAAATTTCAAAAGAACAAACATTATAAATATTCCAGAAATACAGCCTGGAAAAAATCGTTTAAAAAATCATAATTTTAGAGAATATATCTAATTGAACACCATATGTATATAAGCTCGGTTGCTAGTGGGCATCTGAAGCGCCATTAAGAAAAGTGGTTGCTAGTGGGCATCTGAAGCGCCATTAAGAAAAGCGGTTGCTAGTGGGCAACTGAAGCGCCACTAAGAAAAGCGGTTACTAGTGGGTAACTGAAGCGCACCTAAGAAAGCACCGTTGTTTATTGCGGATGCTTTGTGGGCATCTGAAGAAAATAATAAACTACCCGAAGAAGGAGTGACGCCACTTCGGCGTCAGGACATGACGCCAGAGGCGTCCGGTGCCTAGCACCGCCCCCCTCGGAGGCCTGTCGCTTCAGCGGCAGAATAGCCGTGAGAGAAAGACAAGAGTATATCATGACGGAAAATATCTTTGAAAAAAATTTGGATAAAAATCCAGCAAACTATCAACCTCTCACACCGCTTTCTTTGTTTGAGAGAACTGCAGCGATTTTCCCTGAGCATGTAGCCATCATTCATGGTGAAAGCCGGATAACTTATGCTGAATATTATAAACGCAGTATTAAGCTTGCAAGTGCCATCAGCCAGCAGGGCATCAGTAAAGGCGACACAGTCTCGGTTATGTTGTCCAACACACCATCTATGTTAGAGGCCCATATGGCAGCGCCAATGGCCGGTGCCGTTCTCCACACTATGAACACACGTTTGGACGCAGAAATTATTGCGTTTCAAATGGATCATGCAGAAACAAAATTGCTGATTACTGATTTAGAATTTTCACCGGTCATGAAAGCTGCTTTAGAGCTTTGCAAATCAAAACCAATAGTTATTGATTATGTCGATCCTGAATTTGAAATAGAAGGAGAGCGACTTTCATCATTTGAGTATGAGGACTTTTTACAAAAAGGTGATGAGGCATTTCAATGGAAAATGCCAGATGATGAATGGGATGCAATCTCGGTTAGTTATACGTCTGGCACAACAGGCAATCCAAAAGGTGTTGTCTATCATCATCGCGGTGCGACATTAATGTGTTATAGCAATAATTTGGCCGCAGACCTTGGAACACATCCTGTCTATTTATGGACATTGCCGATGTTTCACTGCAATGGGTGGTGTTTTCCCTGGACAATTGCAACTGTTGCTGGAACACATGTTTGTCTGCGCTGGGTCCGGGCAAAAGCAATTTATGACGCATTAGCAGATCATAAAGTTACCCATATGTGCGGTGCCCCAATTGTCATGTCGGCAATGATGAGTGCTTCAGATGAAGAAAAACGCAATTTAGAACAACAAGTGTCCTTTGTAGCAGCAGCAGCCCCGCCGCCAGAGTCAGTTTTGCGTGCAATGACTGAAGCTGGTTTTAAGGTTGTTCACGTCTATGGCTTAACCGAAACATATGGACCCGCCACCATAAATGCATGGAAAAGTAAATGGGATGATTTACCATTAGAAGATAGAACCACAAAAATGGCGCGCCAAGGGGTTAGCTACCCGGCTTTAGAGGGGCTCACCATCATGGACCCCGCCACAATGAAGGAAGTACCCAAAGATGGTGAAACCATGGGAGAGGTCATGTTCCGTGGAAATATTGTCATGAAAGGTTATTTGAAAAACCCAGAAGCCACTGACCAAGCGTTCGCTGGGGGGTGGTTCCACTCAGGGGACTTAGGTGTTCTATATGATGATGGTTATATCCAACTCAAGGACCGCTCTAAAGATGTCATCATTTCTGGTGGAGAAAATATCTCCTCAATTGAGGTGGAGAATATTTTATTCAAACATGATCGTGTAACAGCTGCCGCTGTCGTTGGTATGCCAGATGAGAAATGGGGTGAAACCCCGTGTGCATTTATAGAGCTAAGCGAAGGCCCAGAACTAAGCGAAAATGATCTGATTGAATTTTGCCGAGATAATATGGCCCGCTTTAAATGCCCAAAACGGATTGTTTTTGGTGAGTTACCCAAAACGTCTACCGGTAAAATCCAAAAATTTAAACTAAGAGAACATTTTAAAACTTAAATAAAGTTGAAAAAAGCGAGAGCGTTTTTTATTTTAAAATCCTCTCGTTTTTATTTTCATTCTAAAGTTTTTCAAAAATATGGTTCAAATTTTTTGATTATCCTTCCTTTCTCCCATCACAAAAAAAGATACAAATTTTCTATCAATTTCACATTCAGATCAAAGTTTGAAATATTCGAAAACCAAACCCTCCCCTCCTTGTAAGAAACGGCAAGGGTTAAAATAGAAGACGACAAATTAACCAGTTTAAGGTAAATTTAGCTATATATTGAAGGAGTTACAGAGCCGTTCAATATTCTTAAATTCACACCACCATCATCTTTTATTGATAAGGGAAGTGTTATGGAATTTAAGAATGAGATAAATCAATACATCCCTCCCCTGAATGCTTTATGGGATTTAAGAAAGATTTTTCGCCAAACCAAATCAATAAATCTAAAGTCGGAAGATGAATGTCATGACAACAAAATCAAGAAAAAATCTGGATAACCAAACAGCAGAGCAAGCACGTGATTTTGCTAAGCAAAAAATATCCGAAGTTAAAGGCGCACAAGAAAACATCTTAGCCGCCATCACCAAAGCTCAAGAAGCCGCTATAGAGGCATCAGCCCTTAAAAATAACGAAGGTGTTGTAGAGCTGAATAAAAAAGCGTTAGATTTCACAAAATCAAATATCGCAAGCAGTTTTGAATTAGCAACAAAGATGGTTGACGTAAATGATATGACTGAATTGTTTGAACTTCAAAAAAAGTTCGTAACGAAACAACTTGATGACTATACCGAACAGGCCAAGCAGCTGACCGATTTGGCTAGCAAAACAATAAAAAAATAAGACGTAAAGATATAAAATTATAAAATCATGACGGCATTAAAAAAGCAGCGCTAGTATTAGCGCTGCTTTTTTATTTTATATTTGGAAACCATTACATCAAAATTTATGCCGTCGCATTCAAGCCAATACGGCGCTTCGCACTGATTTTCGATGGCTCGTGTGACTTAATAAATTTGTGCAACTCAGGAAAAATAAATTTTCTAAACCGTGAGCCGTTAAATACTCCATAATGACCAACTCCAGGTTGTAC
>JAJFHW010000068.1 GCA_021775385.1 Hyphomicrobiales bacterium
GCGTCAGCTGCCCGGGGCAAGCCCCGCACCTCGTAGGCCCAAGCGCTTTGCGCTTGGAATAGCCGTGAGAGTGTAACAGCGACGGTTGTAATATGGCGGTTTCTGGTGGGAAACTGAAACCACACCAAAAACCTACAACTGAAGGAGCACTAAAATGAGAGAAATTGTACTTGATACAGAGACAACAGGTTTCAATGCTGATGGAGATGATAAAATCATCGAAATTGGCTGTGTTGAACTCATCAATTATATCCCATCAGGTGAAAATTATCACATCTATATCAACCCAAAGCGCGATGTTCCTATTGAAGCCCAAAATGTTCACGGCATTACAACTGAGTTCTTGAAAGATAAACCACTGTTTCGCGAAATTGCAGATGGTTTCCTGGAGTTCATTCAAGAAGATACACTCATTATTCACAATGCATCATTTGACATTGGCTTTTTAAATGCAGAACTAAAAAGAGTAAGACGCCCTATTCTTGAAATGAACCGCGTACTGGATACGTTGGCTCTGGCAAGACGAAAACATCCAGCAGGGCCAAACAGTCTTGATGCTTTATGTCGCCGTTATAATATTGATAACTCAAATCGAACATACCACGGAGCGTTACTCGATAGTGAATTACTAGCTGAAGTCTATTTGGAATTAAGCGGCCAAAAACAAGCCAAACTCGAATTGGCCAATGATAAAAAATCAAGTGATGATCAATTCGCAAGTGAAGGGTCAAATAAAATCCAAGCTAGAGAAAATCAACTCCCCTCAAGACTAACCACAGAAGAAAACACAGCCCATCAAGAATTTTTAAATAGCTTCAAAACAGACCCTCTTTGGAATAAATATTCTTAACAAAGATTATTTTCTCCATCGTGGAACAGTGAAACATTCTTTACAGTTCAGGAATGGCTCGCTTTACCTTGATGCCACAGGAAAAGGTGTTGGGGGGTCTCTTGGTTTTTTTTAAAAATGAGCTTGAGTACCATTGGTCCGACCAGGGGTACATGATGCAGTCAATAAATTTGGAAGATGAAAAATGAGATATATATCTGTCTGCTTTCTTGTTTTGTGCTCGATTGCTTCCTGTACGGAAAGTAAGGATATTCCGCCTTACGTCATGTATCGAGGGGACTTTGATCCCAAGAACATTGCTTGTGCGGAAGAAACTATTCGTGCCATTGCCAGAAAATGGGATTTTCATGTAGAAGAAAAAGATCGAGAAGAGAAGAAGGCAGCAAATTCTGGAATAGATAGTTTTTCCATTTTTGTTATGGCAAAAAACAAAGATATTTTGGATATTCGTTTTTGGGTTATGGGAATAGGAAGTTTTGTTAACGGAGAAATCATTTCGTTACAAATTCATAACACTGAAGTGATTCCAAACACAGAAAAAGACAAACTAGCTCAAGAAATTGTGAGCCGACTTGGTGAAAATTGTAATACTAAATTAGAACTTTACACTGAACCTTATGCGAAAGAGCTGCATCAATAAGAGTAAACAATAGACTTGAGAGAAAATACCTCATAGCTCACCTTACGAAGAAGGAGTAATGCCCTTTTCAGGGCTGAAGGACATGGCGAAGCGCAAGCGCAGCCCGGTACTTAGCACCGCACCTCGTAGGCCCAAGCGCAATAAGCGCTTGGAATAGCCGTGAGAGAAAACAAAATATTAAGCATTCCCAGTTTGGGCTTCAGTTTGCTTGCGTTGTTTATAAAGACCAGCAAAATCAATCGGATCAAGCAAAAGCGGAGGAAACCCACCTTCATGTGTAATGTCAGAGATAATGCGACGTAAAAATGGGAAAAGAATAGATGGGCAGTTAATCAGCAATAAAGGCTCAAGGGCATCAGCTGGAATATTCTTCACATTAAAAGCACCGGCATAAACGGCTTCAACAACATAGATGGTTCCATCATCATTGGTTGCGTTGCCTTTAAGTTCGATGGCACTTTCATAAACATCTTCATCAAGCTTGTTAACACTCACATTCAAATCAATTTGAAGGTTAGGGTTTTCACCAGGAGCTTTTAAAGACTTAGGTGCTTTTGGGCTTTCGAATGAAAAATCTTTTAAATATTGTCCAAGAACTTGAATACTTGGCTGTGTGGCCACACCATCAACACCCGAACCATTTTGTGAACCATTTTGCTCATCAGCCATCAGTTAGCACCTCTAAAATCATTGAAAAAAAATAAAAAAAGCCTGTAAGGCCCATATTCCTCCAGCTAACATGCAAACTTGATCTTGGCAAGAAACGAATTAGGAAGGAGAGAAGAAAGAATTGAATTCCAAATTGTTAGAATAAGTTAATCCTTATTCCAAGGTGACCCTAAACGAGATTTACCAGATGGTTTTTTCGACTGTTGGTCGTCAGTTTCAGTAAATTCACCATCAATAATTGGCCCATCATCGACATCATTATAATCATTCACCGGATTAGAGTGATCACTCTTATGGTCGTTCTGAAAATTTTCATCACTGTACGCCGAACTGTGACCTGAAAATGAAGTGCCATTTGCAAAAAATGTGGTGCGAGGCAGAATATATTTTTTAAAAACTGATTTAGCCAAAGTGCGCCGAAATGGAGGAACGAATAACAAAAATCCAAATATATCGGTGAAAAAACCTGGTGTAAGCAATAGAGCTCCGGCAATAGCCAGGCAAATGCCATCAATCATTTCGTCAACAGGGATCTTGCCTTCTTGGATCATGGATTGGGTACGGAATAGCACAGCCATACCCTGATGACGCAAAAGCATAGAACCAGCAATAGCTGTCAAAATGACAATACCAAGTGTTGGCCATAAACCAATTAAAGAGCCAATTTGCATAAAACCGATGATTTCAATAATCGGAACAAGCAAAAATAAAGCAAAAAAGACCAAGCCCATCAGGTAAAAACCTCAATTAAACGGTAAAATTTCATTAATTAAAGAAGTTAAAGAGTTATAAATTATATAAACTTAGTTATTTCTTTTTAAAGTGTTAGGTTGACGAATAAATTTCATAATCAAATCAAAGTCATATATTTGCCAAAGCAAAGAATAATGATAAGAAAGATGACTGTTATTTTTAGATTAGACATGGAAGTGACTAAATAAAACACTTTCTTGTATAAAGAGACATATGGAAAATCAAAACAAACAACATATATAACAATCTGGATGCTTTATGGTCATCTAAAATATAAAAAAGCGGATGCCGCGACAGTTGCTTTTGCGGATGCTATGTGGGTATCTGAAGCAAAGAAAAGGTAACCTGAAGAAGCATCAAAAGTGTGACCATCTGATCATTGAAAATTTAAATTAAAAGATGAAACGACCAAATAGGGTACAGGCAAAAAAATGGACAATAATGGCTTGGATATTGTTAGTGTAATATTTTTAGGAATAGCTGTCGTGATATTTTTATATCTGCGCAACATTCTAGGTAGCCGAACTGGCAACGAACGTCCCTATAACCCAGATACAACTGATCAAAATCAGTCGAAACGAGATGATAATGTTGTCTCAATGCCGACCCATCAGCGAGAAAATAGAGAGCCAGCACCTGAACAACCTGAAATTAACATTGATGAACAAATTAGAAAATTCGCTGAAGACGCTACGGTTCTGAGCACTGGCTTACATGAAATTGCTAATTCAGATAAGAATTTTGATCCTGAGCAGTTTATGCAAGGTGCTGAGCGTGCCTATGAAATGATTATCACAGCTTTTTCAGAAGGCGACAAACGCACTCTTAAAAAATTATTAGCAAAAGATGTGCTAACAGGGTTTTCAGCTGCAATTGATGATCGCGAAAATCAGGGTCAGACCATGGCAACTCAATTCATAGGGTTTGACAAGGCAACAATGCTTGAAGCAGAAATTGAAAATAAACAGTCAGAAATAACAGTGAAGTTTAAGTCATCACTTATCAGAACGGTGTATGGTTCTGAAGGCGAGATCATTGAAGGTGACGAAAAAGAAATTGATAAAGTCACTGATATATGGACATTTGCTCGCGCAGCTAATGGCCGTGACCCGAACTGGAAATTGATCGCGACTGAATCAGAATCATAAAATGATAGAAAAAAGTCAGTTTCCTCTTCTTTTAAAACGTTTAAGGCAAAACAATATTTTAAAAAAAAGAAGGTATATTATGGGGGGACTGGCTGGCTTTATTCTTGGATTTTTCTCATTAATATTTTTCTATCCAGATTACAGTACAAATAATCGTTCAGAAATTAACGAGCAAAAAGCTTCAAAAAAAATTATTAAATTGAAGGTAAAAAGAAGAACAATGAAGCTAAGACCAGTTAAGTTTCAAACGTTGCGTGGTTGGCAACAAGATGATCATTTAGCAGCCTTCTTGGCGTTTCAAAAAAGTTGCAGATATTTTCTAACAAAACAAATTCGCTCTCACTCACCTGTTAATCTAAAGCGATTTGAAATTTGCAAAAAAGCAGTTCGCTTGAAATTAACCCACAAAAGAGAAGCAAAAAAGTTTTTCGAAACTAACTTTCGGCCTCACCGTGTCTTAACATCAAAATCGCTTCTTACAGGATATTATGAGCCAGTAATTAAAGGCTCAAGAATTAGATCCGCTGAGTATAACATCCCCGTATATAAGCGCCCAACAGATTTGATATCTCTTATCAATGATAAGGACCGCGCTTCAAAAAATCATCAACTGACCTTTATGCGGAAAAAGGGAGAAAAATTAGAGCCCTTCCCGACAAGAGAAATGATTGAGCAAGGTGCCTTAAATAATCAGGGTCTTGAGTTATTATTTTTAAAAGAGCAGGTCGATAGTTTCTTTATGCACATTCAAGGCTCTGCGCGCATTATGTTAGATGATGGGTCTTACATCCGCATTGGTTATGATGGAAAAAATGGTCATCCCTATTCATCAATCGGCCAACATTTGAAAAACTCATATAAGTTCAGCGGTGCACAATTAAAATTGGAAGCAGTGAAACAGTGGCTTCGAGACAATAAGTCAGAAGGCCAAAAGGTCATGTGGCATAATAAATCATATATTTTCTTTCGTGAATTAAATGAAGCCCAAGCAGCTGATGGCCCGTTGGGTGCTGAAGGAGTGAATTTAAGTTCGCGCCGAAGTTTAGCAGTTGATGGTAGCTATCATCAATTAGGCCTTCCAATCTGGTTAGATGTCGGAAGTTTAAGCCATCACGGGCAGGCAGGGTTTCATCATCTCATGGTTGCTCAGGATGTCGGCTCAGCCATTAAAGGGCCAGCTCGAGGAGATATCTATTGGGGCTCAGGAGATAAAGCAGGCCTCCTAGCTGGTGGCACGAAACATAAAGGACAATTCACTGTCCTTTTACCTCGTTAACAATTATTCAAAAAAGCAATTATAATTCGTCAGTAGTATTATATACTCTTAAATTATGTCAAAGAAAGATGATCATACGGGCCTCAGTTCTGAAGATGCCGACCTTTGGGAAAGAGTCACTAGGACTTTGTCTTCTTTTCGCTCACCTAATAAAGGTAAAAAAGAAAAATCATCTTCAAAAAGTCAGTCAATAAATGATATAGATGGTGAAAGTATAAATCAGTCATCGGATCAGACAGACTTTGCAACGCTTTTATCAGAACAAGAAAAGAGTGAAAACGCAAACCCCAGCCCAATCTCTGATGCTGAGTTGAAAAAAACTCCAATAAAGAAAAAAAAGAAAAATTTTATACCATCACCAACGCGAGAAGACTTTGCTGCATTGTTAGATGATCCAAATGCGAAGATTTCTACTGATAAATCCATAGCGAAAGAACAAGCCAAACCATTCATGCCTGCCTTTAGTCCAACGCAAGACCAAAAGCAGAATAAAAAACAGCAACCATCAATCGAGTCTTTCAACCAAAGAGACGCCCGAAATATTTCTTCAGGCAAGCAAACCATTGATGCAGCAATTGACTTGCACGGCTTAACTCAAGCACAAGCAGAAACAGCCTTAAAAACCTTCTTAAAGCGCGCACATCTCGATAATAAGAGAACGGTTTTGGTCATCACTGGCAAAGGTCAAAGACGGCAAACAAACGAAAGATCCTTCGAACTTGGCGCACCAGAGCCAGGAATTATCAAAAGGTCGGTACCAAATTGGCTCGATGATATGCCTGATGTGGTTTTAAGTTATACCACCAGCCACTCAAGACACGGCGGTGAAGGCGCCCTGTATGTGCGCTTAAGACGGTTTTCAAAACCGACCAAATAACATCTCACAAAATCGTTATCAGCAGCCAATTTGATAAAAAATTAACCTAGAAAATTGATAATACAAGCGTTCCGCCCAAAATGGGGTCCCGGTTTTGGGACAGCGCGATTACTAGTGGGCAACCGAAGGAACTGATGCGACGGTTGCAGGTGGGCAACCGAAGGAGCTTTAAAAGAGAGCGATGATACTAAACAGTGCTGGCTTAGCACCAAACCTTGCAGGACAAAATGGATTTCAATCCAAAGGCAGTGAAGGTGCAGAGCAAAATAAAAGTACAGATCGACTAAACAGTCAGGTCAATATCGAAAACGCTACAGAGCAAACCCTCTCTAGCGCCGTCTCTCCTGTGATTAAATCCGAGAGCTTGCAAAACAAACAAAATAAAAATCCAAATATTGAAGAACTAGCTTCGTCTCAATCCGCGGAACTCTCAAAACAAAATCCAAGTCCTCTAGCCTCACATACTGAAGTGTCAAGCAAAGCAAAAACAGAGGATGCTAAAGCTACAAAGACTACTGAAGAAACAGAAAATAGCGGTCCAGAAGATCCTCAAGAACTAACTGAAGAAGAACAAAAACAAGTTGATGAATTAAAAAAAAGAGACACCGAAGTGCGAGCCCATGAGCAAGCACACGCAGCTGTCGGCGGCTCTTATGCAAGCGCCCCAACTTATGAATTTCAAACCGGGCCAGATAACAAGCAATATGCAGTAGGCGGCGAAGTTCAAATAGATGCTGCCCCCGTTCCAAATGATCCTAAAGCAACAATAGAAAAAATGGATATTGTAATCAGAGCAGCTCTTGCTCCTCAAGAGCCATCAGCACAGGATAAAAAAGTAGCAGCAGAAGCTCAAAAAAACAGATCAGAAGCACAAGCAGCTCTAGCCAAACAACAACAATCTGAATTGTCTGGTGATAACGAGGAAGAAAGTTTGTTAACTCAAACCACGAAATCACAAGAACAAAAAAATGAAGCTGAAACAAAAGCTGCCAATAACAATGAACAAATTCTATCAGCCATTTTGGCGTATAATTCTGCATCAAATTTAGGCATTGGTTAGATTTCCTGCTTAAAATTTAAGAGATCACAATGATCTAACTCATTCTCACTTCACAACAAAAAAACTATGGCTTATAGAGAAAGCAATGAGAGTTTCTTGAGTAAAGGAAGTTCCTGTTTTCATAGGGTTTGTTTTGTGGACAACCTGAAGGGGCAACTTAAAGAGTAGGAGTATAAAGATCATGTTAAATATCACGGATCAGATTTTAACAAAGGGCAGTTCTTGGGGAACCTATCAGCCAAATAAAAGTAGAGATAAATTCTCTCTTGAGCATTTCACAAAAACCTCTTTCTCCTATCAAAAAGCCCTCTCACTCGCAGAAGCCAGCAAGCTGAGTTACGAAAGTGAAGCAACAATAAAAACCACAGCAGAAATGGTTTGGGGCTTTTCGAATTGCGAATTTATAAATATCGGTAGCACGCAACTTTTCGTTGCTCAAACAGACGAAATCATCCTACTAGCGTTCAGAGGAACGGAAAGCAATCTAGAAGATTGGCTGGGCAATATGGATATTCGTACAGTTACTAAGCCCTATGGCAATGTACATAAAGGCTTTGCAACTCACTATGCGAATATCAAGCAACAGCTAGAGACAATCCTTTCAAACTCAAATGCCGTAACGAAATCGATCTGGCTAACAGGTCATAGTTTAGGCGGCGCAATTGCAACCATTGCAGCAGCTGAACTTATGCCTAGCTATGCTATTTCAGGCATTTATACCTATGGCCAGCCTCGCGTTGGTTTTGAAGGTTTGAGAACATTTATAGAAACGAATTATGCTGATACTTTTTTCCGCTTTGTAAATCAGGATGACCCAATCAGCTTACTGCCCTGGAAAGGCGCTAGAGATTGGCAAGATGTTGGCAAACTAATCCATATGAACGGAACGACGGCTATTTCACCTACCATTCAAAAATCAACCAAAGTGGCAGGCGGTCCGGCTTCAATGAGCCCAACTGAGTTTCAAAATCTCTTAAAAACCATCACGAAATTCAAACAAGACCTAAAAGCAAAACGCTCAAGCATTGTTCGCCCGAAATTGCGCGATAAGCCAGTTGATTATAAATGGCCAATGGACATCACAAATAAATATAAAAAGATAAAAGAAACAAAAGAGAAAAATTTTGGCCAAATGAAAGGTCAATATCTAAACGTCGACGACCACAGCCTAGACAACTACATCACCGCCTTACACAAGCTAAGCTTGGTGCAGGTTTCGTAAATAAAAAAGAAAAATAATTTGATATTTTTGAAGACTTAGAAAATTTTAATCTTACTTATTGCTGAAGACGAAAAACGTAGGTGCGGAAGCACCGTCGGCGCGTAGCGCTGCGCAACGCAGGGGCGGCAGCTTCGCTGCCATCGCCCCGTGAGTAAAACTAGAGAATAAACTTCGATAAATCAGTGTTTTTCGCCAAGTCGCCAATGTTTGTCTGAACAAAGTCACCATCAATGGTCACGGTGTCTCCATCCATGTCAGAAGCATTGAAACTCAGTTCATCCAAAACTCGTTCCATCACTGTCATCAAACGCCGCGCTCCAATGTTTTCAACATTGGCATTCACCGCGACAGCAATATCTGCCAGCGCATCAATCGCATCATCAGTGAAAGATAGCGTGAGACCTTCAGTTGCCATCAGAGCAGTGTACTGCTTGATTAAGCTCGCCTTAGGCTCAGTTAAAATGCGTCTTAAATCATTGCGCTCAAGCGCTCTGAGTTCGACGCGAATGGGTAACCGTCCCTGTAGTTCAGGTAAGAGGTCAGAAGGTTTGGCCACGTGAAATGCACCAGATGCGATAAAGAGAATATGGTCTGATTTCACTGGGCCATATTTTGTAGAAACGGTCGTTCCTTCAATGAGAGGGAGAAGATCGCGCTGCACGCCTTCCCGAGAGACATCACCACCACGCTCCTGGCGAGCACAAATTTTGTCAATCTCATCGAGAAAAACTATGCCGTCATTTTCAACCAGATGAATGGCCTCTTGGGCAATGGTCTCATCATCGATTAGTTTGTCAGATTCTTCAGCAATGAGAAGCTGATAAGAATCGCGAACGGTTGTGCGTTTGGTTTTTGTTTGTCCTTGAAATGCTTTGCCAAGCATATCAGTGATGTTGATCATGCCCATTTGCGCGCCCGGCATACCAGGAATATCAAACTGAGGCATACCGCCGCCTGTGTCAGCAACTTGCACATCAATTTCTTTTTCGTCTAAGTCACCATCACGTAATTTGCGCCGAAAACTTTCTCTGGTCTCTGGCTTGGCATCTTCACCAACTAAAGCATCAAGCACACGCTCTTCAGCATTGACATGAGCCTTTGCTTTAACCTCTGCGCGCTTCTCATCCCGGATGATACTGATACCAGCTTCAACCAAATCTCGAACGATTTGATCAACATCTCGCCCAACATAGCCAACTTCAGTGAATTTAGTGGCTTCTATTTTGATAAAAGGCGCATTTGCAAGTTTGGCAAGACGGCGAGAGATCTCCGTTTTACCAACACCGGTTGGGCCAATCATCAGAATGTTTTTAGGCAAAACTTCTTCACGCATCTCATCGTCAAGTTGCTTACGTCTCCAGCGATTTCGAAGGGCAATGGCAACAGCGCGCTTCGCAGCGGCTTGGCCAATGATATGGCGATCAAGTTCAGAAACAATTTCTTTTGGTAAATAATCTTTAGATTTTGTCATGGATAAGTCTAAACGCGTCCTTTAATTGGCAACAGGAGGAAGTTTTTCAAAGAATTTTTGAGATGGTAAAACATTGAACAAGGCTTTGCGCAAGCTATACCAACCCGTACCTAACGAGAGGATAAGAGCGGCAATTAAGATCATAGTGATGATCAAAGCAGCATTGCCTTCAAGCTCGAATTTATAAATAATAAACCCAAGGGCTGCTGCTGCATAACCAAGAGAGGAGATAAGTAATGCGCGGCGATCAATAATTAATGCGACAATAGAGAATAGCACAAACATAGAAAGAACAATGACGACCATCAAGTTAGGGTTTGTCTCAGGCGTTGCTTCATTGGCAGAAATCAGCGGTTGTAAGCTTGTCCATAATACTGAATGAGTGATGACAGGAGCAGCCAACAAATGAAGCCAAAAACCTTGGTCACTGGTTCGTTTGGTGCGATGCGGGTCTTTAACATCAAACCACATAGCTGCAGCAAATACAGAAAGACCAATCGCTAATGTTACCCAGCGCAAATAAGGAGTGATAATATCTTTACCAACAATTGCCATAGCCCCAGCAAAGAAAAAGACAGCAATTGAGCCAGCAAACAATAAAACAGAAAACGGTAATTTAAACCGAAGGAAAAAAGCACCCATTGCAATGACACCAAGGCCGCAAACAGAAAGTACACCAAGTGGTGTCGCTTTGTTAGGGGTGTCTTGAATCAGAAATTCATAGCCATTGATCAAACTTTGTGAGACAAAAAAGGCAAAGAATATCGCGATGATAATGCTTGGAAAGTTGATACGTTTGTAAGCTGTGAGCCACTCACCAAGGACCCAAAAAATTAGAACGGCAGTAACAGGAGCGACAAAGTTCATAAAATCGTCTCCTTTGCCAACAAGGGCAACGGCATATTTCAAGGCAAAACCTAAAATGGCAACACCCATGCCAATGAAAATATCATTGAAAGAGCGAAAAAACCGGGGCGCTTCATCTTCTACAGTTTGCGATTGAGAAGCTGAGTGTGCTTCAGGAGACGCTAGTGTCTTTAATTCTTTCAATTGAGCATCAGTGATGATGCCGTCTTGCACGGCTTTCGCCAGTTGGGCTTCATTCAGCATCAAGGCTCTCCACAATCACATTGTCATTGGTGTATACACAAATATCGCAAGCAATTTTCATCGCACGCCGAGCGATTTCTTCGGCGCTTAAGTCCTGGTCTTCTAGGGCTCTGGCAGCAGAAAGGGCATAATTCCCACCTGAGCCAATGCCCATCATACCATATTCAGGTTCAAGCACATCACCAGTGCCTGTAAGAACAAGGGTGGTTGATTTGTCTGCAACAATCATCATGGCTTCTAGGCGGCGCAAATATCTGTCTGTGCGCCAGTCTTTGGCCATTTCAACAGCTGCACGCATCAGCTGTCCAGGATATTGCTCTAATTTACCCTCTAGTCGCTCAAAAAGAGTGAAGGCATCAGCAGTAGCTCCAGCAAAACCGGCAATAACAGAGCCGTTTCCAAGCGGGCGTACTTTTCTCGCATTCCCTTTAATCACAGTGGCGCCAAGGCTCACCTGGCCGTCTCCAGCAATCACAACTTTATCACCTTTTCGAACGGTAACAATCGTGGTGCCACGCCAACCAGTTGGATCATTCTTAATCTCGGACATTAAAGGTCCCTCTCAATTAAACACTGTATAGGGTGCAAACCCTAGATATTGGATGGAAATACGGCAAGGTCAAGGACTTGGTCGAATAAAAAATATAAAATACTGAATTGAAAACACTGATTAAGTATGCACAAAAAGCATATCAATGTGACTAGAGCTATATTGCCGCATTAAATTTAGTAAACAAACGTTTTCCTACGATCAACTTATCCCTGTTCGCAAATCTATTCCGCGCAGATTGATCTTTTAAGAAACGCTATTTAAATCAGAATTTATGAGGCTGCAACAGAAGAAAATACCTAAAAATTAATTATTTACCAAATTTAGTGCACTATCACAAAGACAGAGTTACAAACTGTATGATATGTAGGGGTTAAATCTAAACAGTTATGGTGTTTAGAGCCTGGGCTCATGAGATTTTCCGGAGAAGAGCGAAATGCGATCAGCGACTATAGAGCGTAAAACCAACGAAACAGACATCAAAGCCACCATCAATCTGGATGGAACAGGTCAATATGACATTGAAACTGGTGTTGGTTTCTTTGATCATATGTTGGAACAATTGGCGCGCCACTCCTTAATGGATATTACCTTGCGCTGTAAGGGTGATCTACACATCGATCAACACCACACAGTTGAAGATTGTGGCATTGCCATGGGCCAGGCCTTCACGAAAGCGCTGGGTGAAAAGCAAGGCATCACACGCTATGGCTCCTGTGATTTACCAATGGATGAAACCCTGACACGTGTGGCGTTAGATATTTCGGGCCGACCTTTTTTGGTGTGGCAGGTAGAATTTAGTAAAGACAAAATCGGCGATATGGACACGGAACTATTCAGAGAATGGTTCCAAGCCTTTCACCAACATGCTGGCATAACACTGCACGTCACAAATCTTTACGGTGAAAATAACCACCACATAGCCGAAAGCAGCTTTAAAGCGCTCGCTAGAAGCCTTCGTGTTGCCCTAACTATTGACGAAGCTCAAAAAGATAGAATACCTTCAACAAAAGGAACGCTTTAGCGCGGTTGCTAGTAGGCAACTGAAGCGCAGATAAAAAAAGCGGATGCTCTGTGGGCATCTGGAGCACAGAAAAGCGGTTGCTGGTAGGTAATCTGAAGGAACGCTAAAAGAGTAAAAACATAAAACAGGCCTTACGAAGAAGGAGTACTGCCCACTTCGGGGAGTAGGACAGACGCCAGAGGCGTCCGGCGCAAGCGCCGCCCTTCGGAGGCCCATGAGCTTCAGCTCATGGAATAGCCGTGAGTAAAAAAGAGTAAATATGCAAACCTATACAATACATGCCCCACAAGTCTTGGCGGAAGATAACCGCTCAGTAGAAGAGCGCGCGATGGACTATCAGTTCATCAAAGAAGGATTTTCAATTTGGGCCGCTCTGTTTGGACCATTTTGGTTGCTAATGAAAGGTATGTGGCTTGAAACTTTAGGCTACTTTTTAGCAGCCTTTGGTTTGGGGATGGCACTGCAACTTTTAGGGTTTAATGAAGAAGCGATATCGGCTTTTATAATGGGAGCGAATTTTATTTTTGCCCTCTTTGCTCGCGATATCGAGCGTTTGCATTTTGAAAGAAGTGGATTTAAATTGATTTCAGTGGTCAATGGTAAAACGAAAGATGAGTGTGAGGCACGCTATTTTCGTTCACTAAATCCAAATGAAACAGATAAAAACATACAATCTCAAACATACGAAAATAATAATAAAGAGGTTTTAGAGACATGACCTGTGTCATCATTGACTACGGCTCTGGCAATCTACACTCCGCACTAAAATCTTTTGAACGAGCATCAAATGAGAGCGGTTTAAATAAAACAATCACCCTCACTAATAACCCAGATGACATAGCCAAAGCGGATCATATCGTCTTACCCGGTGTCGGCGCTTATGCAGATTGTTTAAGCGGACTTGAAGCCATTGATGGTTTGAAAGACGCCCTTGAAGAAGCGGTGATTGAAAAGGCCCGTCCCTTTTTCGGTATCTGCGTTGGCATGCAGCTAATGAGCACCGAAGGCCATGAGCATAAAATCTCAAAAGGCTTAAACTGGATCCCAGGTCTCGTCGAAGCCATAGAACCAAAAGACAAATCCCTAAAAATCCCCCACATGGGCTGGAACACGCTCTCTGTACGCCCCTTCAGTTGCCCACCAGCAACCGGGGCTGTGTCAGCTACCGCTGACAAGCAAATAAACATATCTGGTGTTCATCCAGTTTTAAATGACATCAAAACAGGTGAAGATGGTC
>JAJFHW010000069.1 GCA_021775385.1 Hyphomicrobiales bacterium
GAAAATTTAGGAGAGGACTATGGCACTTAAGGTTGCAATTAATGGATTTGGACGTATCGGAAGAAACGTCTTGCGCGCAGCCGCTGAAGCCAACAGACAAGACATCGAGTTTGTTGCAATTAATGACCTAACCCCAATTGAGACAACAGCACACCTATTGCGTTATGATAGTGTTCATGGTCGATATCCTGGTGAAGTGACTATTTCCGGTGATACAATTGATATTGGCCAAGGCCCAATCAAAGTATTAGCTGAACGTGATCCAGCCAAATTACCTTGGGGTGAGCTTGGCATTGATGTCGTGATGGAATGCACTGGTATTTTTAGTGCAAAAGATAAAGCAATCACTCATATCGCTGATGCTGGCGCAAAAAAAGTGCTCGTCTCTGCCCCTTCAGCTGGTGCAGACATCACTGTTGTTTATGGTGTAAACCATGACCAAATCACAAGTGATCATCAAGTTGTATCGAATGCGTCATGTACAACAAACTGCCTGGCACCAATGGCAAAAGTTCTTAATGAGCTTTGCGGCATTGAAACGGGCTTCATGACCACAATTCACGCTTACACTGCTGACCAGCGCATCCATGACTTACCTCATGGTGATATGTATCGTGCTAGAGCTGCCGCACTTTCAATGATCCCGACATCAACTGGTGCCGCGAAAGCTGTTGGTCTTGTTCTTCCTGAGCTCAATGGTAAATTAGACGGCGTTGCTGTTCGCGTCCCGACACCAAATGTTTCAATGGTCGACCTAAAATTCTTACCAGGCCGCGAAACATCTGTTGAAGAAATTAACGCAGCTATGACTAAAGCCGCTGAAAATGAACTAAAAGGTGTGATTAACATCGTAACTGAGCCACTTGTCTCAATCGACTTTAACCACAACCCAGCTTCATCTTCATTTGATGTCACTCAAACAAAACTAATTGATGGCAAGTTGGCACGTGTTATGTCGTGGTACGATAATGAATGGGGCTTCTCTAACCGTATGTTAGACACAGCCGCAACAATGGGTAAATTTGTCTAAACCTGTTGCACATCTACAAATTTAAGATTAAAGCCTCTTATAGTTTTCCTATAAGAGGCTTTTTGTTATTTAAGGCTAAGAACACAACAAGCACAAAAATGAGCCGAGAGAAAAAATAAACAATCTTCATACACGTAGAAGGAGCTCAGCCCACTTCAGGCTGAGAGACATGGCGAAGCCCGGCGCACACAAGATCAGCCCGAACGGAGCGCAGCGAGTACGGATAAGCTGATCGCAAAAAAGAGCCGCCCTTTCGGAGGCCCATGAGCTACAGCTCATGGAATAGCCGTGAGAGATAAAAAGCGGATGCTATGTGGGCATCTGAAGCGCATCAAAAGAAAGATAATATGATGAACACTACCAATGAAACTGAACTAGAACTCGCACCTCCTCCTCAAATCTACTTAATCATGGATCTTTCTTTAACTGAGACACCTTTGGAAGACATCGAAACAATTGCAAAGGCAATAAACACTTCAGAAGAAGCGCCCTTTTCATCTCTTTTAATTAAGCAAGATAATCCCAGCTCAAACTGTTCAGCAGACCTGGTTAAAAAAATCCAAGCTCTAAACATTGCCGTTATCATTGAAGATAACGTACCACTTGCCCAATCAATAGGAGCTGATGGCATTCATCTAAGCAATGACGATGAAGATATTTTTAAAGCAGCAATAGAAACCTTGAGCGAAGACATCATCATAGGCATAAAAGCAAAACAATCTCGCCACAAAGCTATGATATTCGCTGAAGAAGGATGTTCTTACGTAGCTATAGATCTGTTTAACCAAGAAGAACATGAGAGAGAGTTAGAAGAATTTGAACGTCCACCTGAAATTAATTGGTGGGTCTCTCTTTTCAGCACCCCTAGTGTAGCCTGGAACATCTCATCAACAGAAGAAGCGATTACAGCTACCAAACAAGGTGCTGATTTTCTAGGTCTTGCTCCTGAGTTTTGGCAAAAAGGTGAGAACAGTGCAAAAATTATTAATGAATGCGTGAAGACAGTCTCTGCAATTGAGCGTTATTTGCCAGTTCTCTAAATTTAAACCAGCTTTTAAAACTTTAAATTGAACAGCCAATTAGGTGAAACATGTACAACGAACAACCTAAATCATTAGAAAAAAAATATTTCAGATTAAAAGTAGTACTATGTTTCATCATAACTCTAACAACAATATTCACCTTCATTTCACCCAACATCACAAACTTAAACTCAAAAGCACTGGCTGCTAAAAAATCTCCAGCAACAACAAAACTCACTCTCGGCGAACAAGCCTATGATGCCTTTGAAGAAGGAAAATACATCACAGCCTTAAAACTCGCTGAAAAAGCGGCACAAAAAGGAGAGGCCAACGCCTATACACTCCTCGGCCGGATTTACGCGAGCGGCCTAGGAATTCCTAAAAATGCGAAAACAGCAGCCAAATGGTATGAATTAGGTGCAAAAAAAGATGAAGTACACTCTCTCGTAGCCCTAGGAAAACAATATGCCATCGGTAATGGAGTGAAAAAAAACAAACTTAAAGCTGCTAATTATTTTGAAAGAGCGGCCAAAAAAGGCGAAGCTCAAGCCCAATATAATCTGGCCCTCATCTATGCCAAGGGCGATGGCCGCAAACAAGATGTTTTTGCCGCAGCCCAATGGTTAAAAAAAGCAGCCGAAAATGAGCTTGTTGTTGCTCAATATGATCTCGGCACGCTTTATTCCATAGGCCGCGGTGTAAAAAAAGATCCTATAAAAGCAGCCGAATGGACAGGAAAAGCCGCTAAACAAGGGCACAATGCAGCAGAATTAGAATATGCGATCATGATATTTAAAGGGCGCGGTGTACCAAAAAACCAAAAGTTAGCGTTTCAATATTTCAAGTCAAGCGCCACTAAAGGTAACCCAATTGCTCAAAACAGGTTAGCCCGCCTCTACGCCTATGGCATCGCAACAAAACCAAACCCTATACAAGCTGCCAAATGGCATATGATAGCCAGAAGTGCCGGCATAGCAGATATGAAAATGGATTTATTCATTGCTAAACTGCCAAAAGACATGAAAGCAAAAGCACAGGCTGAACTGGATGCCATGCAAGGTACAAACGGGCTCTACTAAGCTATAACCTCATGTAAAAAACTAATATCTGACCGTTTTCTGATAAGTTTCATTAAGCCCGTTTTCAGATAATTTTCATTAAGAATGAATGATCTTTCTTAAAAAGAGGGACATTACACAGCTTGACGCCCTCTTTCTTTCCCCTTAAGCAAGATGTCTAAATTGATTTCAAATGATATTTATTACTGTAGCGCCGTTGTTCAAACCGCGAAGCACTTGTCTGCTCCCATTAAAGAACCACAGGCAGCTTGATTAAGTTGAAAATTGTCAATCAAACAAATATCTAATTTCGCCAATTAATCTTAGTGAACAGCTCTCTCATCCTAAGAAAAAGGCAACAAAAGGGAAAGAAACAAATAGATGAAAATCAATGGCAATGAAATTCGCCCCGGCAATGTTGTACAACATAAAGGCGGTCTGTGGGTTGCAGTGAAAACACAAGCTGTGAAACCAGGGAAAGGCGGCGCGTTCAATCAGGTTGAGCTAAAAAATCTCATTGAAGGCACAAAACTAAACGAACGTTTTCGTGCCTCTGAAACTGTCGAAAGAGTGCGCTTAGAGCAAGATGATTTTCAATTTCTCTATGCTGAAGGCGATATGATGGTTTTCATGAACATTGAAAATTATGAACAAATCGAGTTGGAAAAAGACTTCATCGGCGAACGTGCCGTATTTTTACAAGATGGCATGAAAGTTGTTCTCGAAAGCTATGAAGGCAAGCAAATCGGTGTATCTCTCCCGGATCAAGTAACGTTAGAGATCACTGAAACAGAACCAGTTGTAAAGGGACAAACAGCGGCCAAATCCAACAAACCATCTATTTTAGAAAATGGGCTGCGGATCATGGTGCCTCCATTCATCGCTGTAGGTGAAAAAATCGTCGTTGATACAAATGAACTCATCTATCTTCGCCGTGCCGATCAATAAGAAAATCAATTAAAAACAAAGCCCCCTCCGCCGCTAAAATTGACGGAGGTTTACTTAGAAAAACGTTCTAAGAGAATTAAACATCAAAGGAAAATAATCGTGCCAGCTTCCGCATTAATGAACGTCATGGTCGGCGCCGCCCGCAAAGCAAGTCGTCGCCTCATTCGCGATTTCAATGAGGTAGAGCAGCTACAAGTCTCAGTGAAAGGTCCCTCTGACTTTGTATCTCAAGCTGATTTGACTTGTGAACAAACCTTGCACGAAGAACTATCAAAAGCACGCCATGGTTACAGCTTCCTAATGGAAGAGCAAGGCCTTGTTGAAGGGCCAGATAAAACACACCGGTGGATTATCGACCCCCTTGATGGCACAACGAACTTTCTTCACGGCATCCCACTATTCGCAATCTCCATTGCACTTGAGCGCGACGGTGAAATCGTAGCCGGCTTAGTTTATAACCCAGTTATGGATGAATATTTCACTGCTGAAAAAGGCAAAGGCGCCTTTTTAAACGATCGCCGCATTCGCATCGCTGGCCGCAAACAACTCGAAACCAGCGTTGTTGTCACTGGCATTCCTCATCGCGGAAGATCAGGACATATCCAATTTTTGAAAGAAGAAAAAGCTGTGATGAATGAAGTCGCCGGAGTCAGACGCACCGGTTCAGCCGCTCTTGATCTAGCTTGGGTGGCAGCCGGACGCTTTGATGCATATTGGGAACGAGGCATTCAAGCCTGGGATATGGCAGCTGGGGTTATTTTAGTCCGAGAAGCAGGCGGTTTCGTAACAGATTTGGACTGCGATACTAAAATGCTAGATAAAGGCCATGTTCTTGCCGCAAATTTACCTATCCATAAAGCTATGTTAAAAGTTCTAAAGTCCACAGAATGAAAAGAATGAACTGTGTAAACTGACGAAACAGATTAAGAAGACTAAGCAGATTAAATTTACTATATTGACTAACCTTTTTGATCACTAGTTAAACGAATAATTTGATTCTATAGTGTTTTACGGTAATGTGGACGTTGATCGATCAGACAGGGAGCATGCAACGCTTACTAAGTGAGTAGTGCATGTAATAATAAGTGGCAAAAGTAATGGTTACGGTATCCAAGCCTGGTGTTTATCTATGGCGAATGATTGTTTTTCTCACTTTAATTGGATTTCTCTGCGCTATTCTATTTAGTCAGATTAAAACTGCATTTATGTCAAATCCTGCCTTAAACGGCATGATTTTAGCTGTTCTTTGCATTGGTACTCTTTATTCATTTGGTCAAATATTAAGGCTATACCCAGAAATTCGCTGGATTAACAATTTCCGCTTCGCTGATCCTGGAAACACAAAAGGTAGCAAAGCACCTACTATGTTAGCCAGCATGGCAAACATGTTTCGCAATCAATCTGGCCCATTCAAACTCTCAACAAATGTAACAAGTGCCATTCTAGATTCAGTAGGCTCTCGTCTTGATGAAGCAAGAGACACTTCACGCTATCTCGTTGGCCTGCTTATTTTCCTTGGTCTCTTGGGAACCTTTTGGGGCCTACTTGGAACCATTCAATCTGTCGGTGCAACCATCAGCTCTCTAGACACATCAGGCTCTGGCGGCGTTGCGGTTTTTGAAGCACTGAAGCAAGGTTTACAAGCCCCTCTTCAAGGCATGGGAACAGCTTTTTCATCCTCACTCTTTGGTCTGGCAGGCTCGTTAATTCTAGGCTTTCTAGATCTACAATCTGGCCAATCTCAAAACCGCTTCTATCACGAAACAGAAGAATGGTTAGCCGGTATGACAACCGTTGAAACTGATAACGGCACAGGAAAACCAGGCGACAGTGTTGCAAACCAAACTGAGCTAGCACACATGCTCACTGCTGTCGCAGAGCGCCTAGACCGCAACACAGGTGGCATGGTCAGTCAAAGCGGTACAAACGTAGCTGACAGCCTAGAAGCACTCATTGGTCAAATGAGAGCAGAACAAAAGATCGTCCGCCAATGGATGGATGAACAAGCCAACCAAAATGCTGAAATGCGCCACTTAATGGCTGAAATACTCAAAAACAGAGGACGTTAAGATGGCCTTTGGGCGCGCCCGGCGGCGTTATAAAGATGATGGGTCATATTGGCCTGGCTTTGTTGACGCAATGGCCACATTGCTGCTCGTCATGACATTTCTTTTGTCTGTGCTCTCGGTTGCCCAATATTTTGTAACACAAGAAGCAACAGGCAAAGACAACGCCATCCAAACCTTGAACCGCCAAATCCTTCAATTAACCAACCTTCTTTCGCTCGAGAAAAATGATAAGAAAGATTTAGAAAGCAATTTAGCTCTTCTAAAAGCCACCCTTGCAGAAAGTCAGGATAAAGGTAACAAACTAGAAGCGCTTATAGGCCTTGGTGACAGCAAAGACAGAAATGCTAAACTACAAATTGATGAGCTCAACAAACGCCTTAAAGGTGAAAAAGAACTCTCAAAAGAAGCAACCACTCAAGTCGCTCTTTTAAATCAACAATTAGCTGCACTGCGTCGCCAAATCGCCGCGCTAAATGAAGCTCTCAATGCCTCAGAAGCCAAAGATAAAGAACAAAAAGAACAGTTAAAAGATTTAGGCGCACGGCTCAACGTAGCATTAGCCAAACGCGTACAAGAACTCAGCCAATATAGATCAGACTTTTTCGGCCGCCTGCGCAAACTGCTTGGCAACCGCCCTGGTATCCGCGTTGTCGGAGACCGGTTCGTCTTTCAATCTGAAGTCTTATTTCCCTCTGGTTCGGACGAATTAAACCCAGCCGGTCAAATAGAGATGAGCAAACTCGCTTCAGCAATTAACGAAATCCGCCAAAAGATACCAGCAAAGATAAAATGGGTTTTACGGATCGATGGTCACACAGACCGCCAACCAATTAACACACCGCGCTTCCCTTCAAACTGGGAACTCTCATCATCACGTGCAACATCTGTGGTGCGTTATTTAATCAATGAAGGCGTACCAGCTAACCGCCTGGTCGCAGCCGGCTTTGGTGAAAACCATCCATTGGACACAGCAAATTCACCTGAAGCCTTTGCGAAAAACCGCCGCATTGAATTAAAATTGACTGAGAAATAAGTTGTTATTTTCTCTTACGGTTATTCTTGTGCTGAAGCTAACACAAGGCCTCCGAGAGGTGACGCTAAGCGCCGGGCTACACTCTCGCTCCGCTATCTCCTGATGTTTGACCCGGTTGCTGGTGGGCAACTGAAGGAAATCATAAGCGCTTGGAATAGCCGTGAGTGAGATAAAAAAACTCTAATCAGCTCACATCGCGCTGCAATTGCGTCCGAGCTAGCTCAGCATATATTCCACTCTTCGAAAGAAGCGCTTCATGCGTCCCCTCTTCAACAAACTGGCCCTTATCAAAAACCAAAATCCGGTCTGCTGTTACAACGGTTGAAAGACGATGCGCAATAATCAAACTAGTGCGCCCTTTTAATACATCTTCTAATGCAAGCTGAACCTTCTCTTCACTCCCCGCATCAAGCGCACTCGTTGCTTCATCAAGTAGCAAAATAGGCGCTTGGCGCAAAATAGCACGCGCTAAAGCAATACGCTGACGTTGTCCACCAGAAAGACCTTGGCCTCCTTCGCCTATCCGCGTTTCATAACCCTCAGCAAAGCT
>JAJFHW010000070.1 GCA_021775385.1 Hyphomicrobiales bacterium
AATTACGGTGACAGTAACCGAAATTATTTCTCTTTTACAAATTTTGGCCCTCTTTTTGGGGTCTCAGTTTGCGATCAAGTGAACATGGTTCGGCATCAAACAGTGCCAGCAAATTTTTGGGCCCAGACTTAAGCTTTAGAAACTGACAAAGCCTCTCGTAAAAATTTAAAAATAAGCTTCTTAAATCAGGGTTATTAAAGAAAATCTGTTCACGGCGGTTGCCCCGCTGAGTTATAGCGGGTGACCAGGAACTACAAGACGTGTAAGACGAGCCATGAGGATAGGTTAAAAGCTATTTCGGTTACTGTCACCGTAATTCTTGTCACCGTAATGAGTAGTCAAAAAAAGTATGATGGATATGGAGTGGTTATCAAAGAAAAAAAATAGAGCACTTTTATGCGCTCTATTTTATAGCCATGCATAGCTAATTATTTACGGAAACCTTTCATTTTTAATTTTTTTGCAAAGACATGTTTTGAAACATTGTTTTTGCGTAATATTTTTTTGTTTTTCCGTTTGTTAAAACTAGCCCTCTTAATGCATCTGTAAGCATGTTTACCAATCACTTTCTTTTTAAACCCAGATGGGCAGAAGCATTTGTTTCTGGACACTTTTCCACCTAGACAGACGATCTTAGGTAATGGAGCGACCTTGATGCCTGGCTTAAAAGGGCGCTTGGGTGACTTCGGTTTTAAAACATTGTTTAGGCAACGGTATTTATTTTTGCCAAATTTCATCTTCTTTTTGCGAGCAGGGCAAAAGCATTTGTTTTTAGAAATCTTACCACCAAGGCACACGAGTTTTGGTAAAGGGGCGACCTTGATACCAGGCTTTTTTGGACGCTTGGGTGTCACGACGGCATCAGGTCGATCGTCCGGTTTGCCATGGGTTGGATGTGGGTCGTTAGTTTTCCCGCCAGGACCGGGGTTATCGTTTTGCACACCGCATTTAACGACCATTGATTTCCATTTAGAGCTATATTTATGCTTCAGGGTTGCGATCATATATTTGCGGTTTACGGATTTGTTGAAGGTATAATTCTTCTCCCATTTAGCCCTGAAGAACTCGCCATCCTTTTTGGCATTCAGTGTAACTTTCTGAAAATTACCATCATCTCGATAAAGGTTGAATTCAATCACTCCAGCGCGGCTGGTTTTAAACTGAACATCTATGGTCGCTTTTTGTGGACAGCCTTTTGCTTGATGTTTGTATACAACAAAATAAACGGAATTCAGCTTCATTGGTGGGGGGACATATGCCTTGCAAATTACCTTCACGGCAAACTGTGATTGCCGTGTAACATCACCACCATTATAGTCTGGGTTACCACCTTGCTGTACTTCAGGAATAGGTGGTTTCCCTTTTCTGGTATTGGCTGAAAATGATGCTGTCATGAGTTTTTTAAACGAGTGCGACTTCGTGGCGCCGTTTGATTGTAGCTTGCTATTACAGCCATTAAGGATTTCATCACCGTAACCGGGAACCGCTATACCGGTTTTTGAAAGGGGTATTTTGTTTCCTGGATATGTAATAATTTTGTGAAAATTATAGTCTCGCTGGCTAACTTTCGTAAAATACATGACTGGATTATTGGCACATCCGGTATTGTTACAATTGCCAAGCAATATCCCAACCTTATCCACATAGCCTGGGTGTTTCGTATCCACTTTCATAGTTGCAGATAATTTAAGTGCCTTTGCATCAATTGCATCCCACTTTTTACCATCACTTGATGTTACGAGGATTTCGTCGGCCTTGTAGACCGGCTTGAGTGAGAAGGAAGCTGATTTGATCTTTGCATCTTCGGCTGCCACATTGTTGGCGAGCGTTCCTGTCATGAGGATAGCAATACTTAATCTGTGAAGGATCTTGATCGTGTTATTTTTGAATAGAAGGGTCATTATTTTTCTCCCTAAGCTTAAAATGTTTTTTCTAGCAGCCATGTGACTACGGCTCGCTTCATTACATTTGTCGCTTTAGATCGAAAAAGGTTCATTTTAAATGAATTTATATTTACAGACTTTTTCATCTAGAGAAATTTTAGGATTGGTATTTGATTTTTTATAGAAATTGCAACTTAACTGATAGGAAAACTAAACTTCCCAAAACTCCCCCAGAGAAGAAGTGTTTACAATCTATATTGAACTAGAGGAAGTATTATGGATAATGGTGGTGAACCTAATCATAAAAACTTTGAATTTATTTTGACACCCACGCACCTATTGGGTTGATGATAAAATTCCAGAAAGCATCTTGACAGAAACAAGACATTTTATACAGCTAGACTTCTAATATGAGGCAGGCGTCAAAGGGGCCTCTTCTCTAATGGGAATTCTACTATTTTAAAAGAAGACTTCGGTTCCATCATCACTTCGATTTTTCTGGATCAGAATATATCTCAATTGTGCGGGCCTGCATTTTATAACCTGAATCAACAATCTGCGTTCCATCAACAAGAGACAACTTATTGCTGTAAGCTTCAGTTTTCAATGTCCCTGAAACTGTTACCGCTTCAAAGGTATCTTTGAATTTATATAACTTATCAGATTTTACATAAATCATTTGGTTTGCCGGTGGAGAGGGAACGTGAATGCAAGCTCCAACATAGGGGACAAGCAGGAATTCCTTTACGCCTGCATCGGAAAATTCTAGAGGCAACAGATAACCTGAAATGGTAATTTTCTCACCATCATATTTACGGACAACTATTTTTTTCCGCTTATCAACTTCACTTAGATAGCCTTCCCTCTGCTTGTAAACATCATTAATATCAACACCTTTCTTTAGAAAAACACCAAATGCCTTTTGCGCTTTTTTCTCGGCAGCTCTCAGTTCTTCCTGTCCTTCCGGATCAAGTAATATTTGTTGCAAGCGCTTCCAATAATTAATTTCATCATAAGCGTCCCACAAATCCGCTGGCAAAGCATCCAGTGGATTTTGCAACGGGTCCAGTTCAGGTATAAGGTTTTCCCATTTCAACTGCAGTGACTTCTCGGCCATAGCGGCCCCTGAGAAACCGGGCAACGAAATGAGTGAAATAATAAATAACAAGCGAAGGTAATGGAACAATAGAATATCCTTTACATTAAAGCTAAGTCCGCACAAGCATGCCATCTGCAACTGACAATCTATATGATCGCCATGCCGGCAACAAGCCCGCCAAAAACCCTCCAATTAAAATTGTAAGCAAAACCATCATTTCAGACGACGTTGGGGCAGTCACATCTATCAGTAGCCCATACCGACTATCAACGATCTGCCTCACAGACAGCAACATTATATAAGTACTGATAACCCCGAGCAAAATCCCAAGACCAGTCAAGATAACAGCCTCACTCACCAGAAGCAAAATTATGGTTCGGGGCCCTGCTCCGATCGATCGTAGAATTGATATTTCTCTACGGCGTTCATTGAGGGTAGATAAAATCATCGTCATCATTCCAAGGATAGCGGTCACCACAACCATAGCTGAAATTACCAGTAAAGCATTTTCAGCTGTCCCAATTATGGTCCACATTTCCTGTAACGCAACGCCTGGCATAATAGCAGACAATGGTTCATATCGATATTCATTCACATAGCGCTGAAAGCCAAATATTTGCATGCGTGATTGAAGACCGACAAGGGCCGAGGTTATTGCTTTTGGTTTCAACCTCAATTTTCTCAACCTGTCGGCAGGCGTATTCTGTCCTGGAATTTTATAGCCCTGGGCCCAATCGACATGTATTGCCTCAATCGCCTCTAGACTGACATGTAATGTTTTGTCAACAGGCGTACCGGATTTGGCAAGGATACCTGAAATTTTAAAGGGAAGCTTATCATGTTTTCCACCGATTGAACCAATACCATGGGCAATAATAATCTCTTGGCCAATCTGATAGCCAAGCTTCTCCGCCACATCAGCTCCAATCACAACATCAAAAAGATCAGTGAATATTTTTCCCCTGGCGATAGAGAGGGATAGACCAGAGCGATATTTGTAATGTGTAAAATAATCTTTTGTCGTGCCAAGCACTCGAAAACTTCGGTGACTGTCTCCCAGAGACAACGGCACAATCCAACTGACTTCTTTACGATTAGCAATGTCTTTATAGCTGCGCCACGTCAGATTATTTGATGGGTTACCAATCCGGAAAACAGAATAAAGTAAAAGCTGCATAGAGCCAGACCTAGCGCCTACTATCAGATCAGTACCGGATACAGTGCCAGCAAAACCTGCTCTTGCGCCAGATCGTATTTTTTCAACACTCAGCAGCAACATAACACTGACAGAAATAGCCAGTACTGTTAACAAAGCGGTGATCCATCTATTTTTTAAAGACTGATAGGCCAGACGAAATATAACCACCTTATTTCTCCCCCCTGTTTCTGGTTCCAAGGAGATCCTGTACGCGCAAAATTTGATCAAAACTTTCGCCGAGACTTTCATCATGGCTAACCATAATAAGAGTGGCCCCTGACGTCTCCACTTGCGAAAACAATAAATCAATAAACTTATGTCGCCGGTTTGTATCCAGGGCAGATGTTGGCTCATCTGCTACAATAATCTCAGGTGAACCGATGAGTGCCCGTGCAACCGCCACCCGTTGCTGCTGACCAATACTAAGGTCCGTTGATTTTTTTGTGTGCACCTCTTTATCAAGACCAAGCCCGTTTAAAAGCCGCCGCGCTTCTTCCCGCTCGCCGCCTTGCGAACTAGCCTTACTTTTGCGGCCCGGTGCAAAACTGAGCGGTAAGATCACATTGTCCATCACACTTCCATAGGGGAGCAAATTGAACATCTGAAATACAATGCCAAAATGTTCCGCTCTGAACCGATCCCGGCCGGCGCTTTTCAGGTCATTAATATTTTGGCCCAGTATTTGTACTGTACCGCTGACTGGAGAGATGATCCCAGTCATCAGACTAAGAAGTGTTGATTTACCACTGCCAGAGTCTCCAAGCAGCAAAACCCGTTTACCACGCGAAATAACCAACTGCTCTAGCTTGATGGTAAAGCTTTCATCTCTGGGCCATTGATAGTCGATATCGCGCATAGAAACAGCGTCTTGGCTTTCTGTAAGGTTCATTACATCTCCAACTTTACCTGTGGCTTATCTCGCGTTGCCTTGTGTGATTTTGCCCCATTTTTATTAACTATGGTAACAGCCAGCTCCTGAGACCGAGGAAATCGTTTAAAAAATGGAAAATCAATTTTTTTCAATGACTTGGGAGCCTTACATTCTATTTCATAAGTCGCTCGAAATTCATTATGGCTAGCACCCTCTTCATGAGCCTCATCCTTCTTATGGTCATGTTCTTCATGATGATCATGAGTTTTCTTGCCAGCATTATGCTTAGCATGTTTGTCATGATCATGGTCTTTATCATGGTCGTGTTCATGATGATCTTCATGGCTATCGCCGGTTAGTTCCGCATGAGCTTTTGAAAAGGTGCACGTTGCCTCAACAGATAAGGCAAATAATTTTACAGGTTCTTTTTCTAAAATTTTGATTGCGGTTTTTACCTGTGACTTCTGTTCATCCGTCGTAGCCTTATTCTCGAACCCGACTATATCCATACCGGGAACAACTAGCTCCATTGCAATTTTTTTGCCCTCAATCACCAAGTTCAACGACCCTAGCCCATGCATATGCGCTCCGAGCTGACGGTGTTTATCTTCAGCAGAAACGGGTAACGTCAATAGTAAAGTCATGCCTGCTGTGAGGGATACAACTGATTTTTTCATAATTTAGTTCCTTGAAACATTTTTTTATCAGAGACACACGAGATGCCAAGACGGTCAGTCTTTCTATATCGGTGATCAGAATTTAACTTAGATGATTTAGCTTAAAGCCAATGCTGGAGGGCCACGGACCAGAAAGGATAATGTTTCAAGGAAAGAATGCTGGCGTAAGGACGGAAAATACCTGACGATATTTACTCCAAAGTCCTGTAAATAGATTGTCGTTGATTGTGGAAGATAGGATGTTTTTGCAATAAGTTGTAGCCAGCATAAATCACAGCCATGTTCTGTGTCACTGTTAGGCCCATGATCTCTATGCTCATCCTCATGATGGTCTGGCCCAACTTGGGTACTAGCTGCCAATACAAAACCTTTTAAGAGACTGGATTGAATATCTGAAGGTGGATGGAAATGCCAAACTCCTAAGGCGTTTACCGCCAAAAGAGAGAATAAAGTAACACACCTAGTAATGTATAAAAGAGGTGAATACAGCTTGATCATATAACCTCTATATCGGACAGAATCAAACTCTTGAGAAAAGCTTTCAGATCTCGCTCCGGTGTTACTTTTTTACTTGTTATATTATTACACAACAAAGTTCTCTTGGTCAATTCTCAAGGCATTACCAACTCTTATAGATGGGAACCAATGATTAGATAAGATTTAATCTAATGAGAGTGTCGCAAAATTGCGCGGTTAATTCTTAAGCTATTTTTTCCTTTCTAAATTAAGAATGGATGCCTAATTAATTTCCGTTATGGGTCAGAAAGCGACTATTGAAATCAAGGTTTAAGATAGTCACTTACGTGCCAGAAACGGACATTGGCGCAATGACCAGTATACTCCGTACACCTCTAGAAACTTCTTTTGTTATCAGGAAAATCCAATGCATTTATCTTAAAGAGAATGAACCAAGTATTGTATCCATGCGACTAATTCTTTAATAGCAATAGGAGGATATGATGAAAAATAAAATTTCTATATTTACCGCAATGGCAGTAATGGGTCTTATGATTAGTTGGGGCTCAATGCCTGCCTCTGCCGGAGTTGTATGTAAGGGTATGGTATGGGGTGAAGCCTTTAGTCCATCAAAGCCCATTGCAAGAATTAAAGCCCGAATGGCCTGGAAAACAAATGCAGGACCTGGATGGAACAATACTGCCCTTGCAAAAAAGAAATCACGTATATGTCGCAAGGAATATCAAAATCATGGCCATCGTGCTGTAAAGCAAAAATGGCGCTGTGTATTTAAGGGCCACCCTTGTAAAAAGCTCGGTATTTCAGGTTGATGTATTAGCAACTGGATTATTGGAAAATTCAATTGTCAATGTCACACTCATTATTACAGAACTTAAAGATAAGATCGCCGGAATGACTGCTTAGGAACATTTAGCGACCAATCTGATCTTGTTATTTAATAGTCACTTACGTGCCATAAACGACCATTCTTTTTCTTTTACATCCGTTGCTTGAGTTGATTCGATTGCATGTGGACATCTCGTTTAACATAACTGCCATAGGAGTGGGG
>JAJFHW010000008.1 GCA_021775385.1 Hyphomicrobiales bacterium
TGCCCTGTTTTTTTGGCCGACCATTGCACTTGGCTATAAACGCATGCATGATCTTGGGCTTTCTGGCAAATTTTATGGTTTTCTTAATTTAACTATTTTGTTGCTTTATTTCTTTGCTTCGTTTGGTAGTTTTTCCGACAACCCTATTGAGAATAAAAGCTTTGTTGGCTTTAGTAATATTTTGAATTTGGTTTTCACTGTTGTGTTTCTTGCACTTGTTTTTGTCCGTGGCACTAAAGGATCCAACTCTTATGGTCCTGACATGACGGATGCTTATTAGGAGATCCATTTTAATATTGTCATCTTAAGATATCAGGCCACCTCACCTTTTCACTGCGTGATATACTAAACTAATAATTTTTAGATTTTCATCGATGGCTTTAAAAATATGATTTTTATTATCTTATTTTCACTCGCTTTTCTTGTTGGTTACTCCGTGCATCGCGGTGGTATCTGCTTGGTGGGAGCGACACGTGAAGTTCTTGTTAAAAAACAATTTGGTGGGTTTCTATTTATATTTGAAGCGATGACAGTTGCGTTTGCGGTTGTGTTAAGTGCTTATCTTTTGATGCCAATGAATGTTCATTTTTCCCCCTCTATTGCAATCGGCAACCTCTTTATTGCCGGCGCCTTGTTATATGGCTTTGGCGCGGCAATCAATGCGGGGTGTATGCTTGGCACGCTGAACCGGTTTTTATCTGGTGAGATGACTTATTTGGGGACCATATTTGGTATTGGTGCTGGGTTATTTTCCTTTTTACTGTTGCAGGATACTGATGCGACCACCACCGCCCCAATAGCAGTGCGATCCAGTGATATACTTTATTTTTTGTTGCCTTTATTGGCTGTTGCCTGGGTTATGATTTTGGTTCGACTTTGTGGCTTGTTTTTTTCACCCAAGCGCTCGTTCTCTGAACGCCTCTCGTTGTTTTTACATGAACCTTTGACCCGTGGATTTCTGGCCATTTTCTTATTGGGTGTATGCAGCGGCGCTTTATATTTGATACTTGGTCATGCCTGGGATTATAGTAAATGGTTCATGTCGTTTGGGAAAATTTTGCTTTTTAAGAGCCCTTTAAACGATGAATTCCTCTATGTTTCAACAACAAGTGCCGGGCTACTCATTGGTATTCTTTCAGCCGCTGTCATTGGCAAAGGGTTTAAACGGCAACCGATAAACTGGCCCTCATTTTTAACTAAAATCATTGGCGGTGCGATGATGGGATTTGCAACCGGTTATATAAGTGGCGGCAATGACACCATTTTGCTTCATGCCATTCCAACTCTTGCGTTCCATGCGCCTTTTTCTTTGCTACTCATTTTGCTGGCTATTGGGGTGTCCCTTTGGCTCAAGATGCAATTTTCTGCTAGAACAAGGTGACCATGATCGCTATATATGTATGGTTGATTGTAAATATAGTCCTAGATGTTACCAGCAAAGGTCACGTTTTCCATGTCCCTTCTATCGCCTTTTATTAACTTTAACGGCCGCATTACACGGCGCACATTCTGGCTTGGTTTGGTTGTTTTAGCTTTTGTAAGTCCGTTTGCTTTCTCAACTATAATTTCAGCGGATCCATTTGGTGAGTTGGTTCAAACAGCACAGAAACTAGGTATCATTGGCCTAATTTGGTCTATCGCTTTGATTTTTTTTCTTGCAGCTCTTTTGACGAAACGCTTGCATGATCGCAACAAAACGGGACTTTACGCATTTCTTTTCTATGGCCCAGCACTTTTAAAGTCTGTTCAATTTTATACTGGATATGAATTTGGGGGGGGTGCTCTTTCCTGGGTGCAAGATTGGGGTTGGCTCATTGGTTTGGAACTTGGTGCTGTTGGTATTTGGTTTTTGATTGAACTTGGGCTCTATGGTCCGGTTGATCCCAATAAATACGGCCCAGATCCTCGAGATGATTAAATATACAGGTTCATTTACTCAACGATAAAACTTCTCATTCATTTTTTTTTAAAACCAAGAAGAATTAACACTATGTCTGACACTGCCATTAAATATGCTCAAGACCTCATTGCTTGTGAAAGCGTCACCCCAATTGAAGGCGGTGCATTAACGTATCTTGAAACTGTTTTATCTAACTCAGGATTTACTTGTACGCGCCTCCCTTTTTCTGAAGAAGGGACCGCGGATGTTGATAACCTTTATGCACAATATGGTACAGGTCAGCCACATCTGATGTTTGCTGGGCATACAGATGTTGTCGATCCAGGAGATCTATCTCTTTGGACTTACCCTCCATTTTCCGGTGAGATCCAAGATGGCAAATTATATGGTCGTGGTTCTGCTGATATGAAAGGCGGGATAGCCTGTTTCCTAGCGGCAGCGTTAGAGCATATCAAACACCCGGACTTTAAAGGAACGATTTCATTTCTCATTACTGGTGATGAAGAAGGGCCTGCGATTAACGGCACCGTTAAAATGCTTGATTGGTTGGCTCAGGAAAACATCCAACCAACTCACGCTATTGTTGGTGAGCCGACAAACCCCAGTTTTGTTGGCGAGGCTATTAAAATTGGGAGACGCGGCTCTTTAAATGGTTGGCTAACTGTTAAGGGGAAACAAGGTCATGTTGCTTACCCGCATTTAGCTTCCAACCCGATAGATGGTATTGCTCTTGCTTTGGTTGAATTGAAGAAAAAAGAGCTTGATGAAGGAACGCCTCATTTTCTTCCCTCTCATTTAGAGATCACCTCTGTTGATGTTGGTAATAAAACAGTGAATGTGACCCCTTCTGAAGCTCGCTGTCATTTTAATATTCGTTATAACGATACCTTTACGGCAGCTGAACTTGAAGACCTTATACAAAATAAAATTACCGCTCCACTCGTTGGCAAAGACCTTGAGTATTCACTGAAGTTTCAACGCAGTGCAGATTGTTTTGTAACGGAACCTGGTCCGTGGATTGAGACCTTAACTCGCTCTATTTTTGAAGTCACAAATATGCAACCCAGCCTCTCCACATCTGGTGGAACTTCAGATGCTCGCTTCATAAAGAATGTATGTCCGGTGGTTGAATTGGGTCTTTCAAATGCAACCATACATCAAATAAATGAGAACGTATCTCTTAAGGATATGATGCAACTCACAGAAATATATGAAAAATTTCTTGATTACTATTTCGTCTAAAGAACAGACAGATGCTATGAATATATCTCCAGTAAGTTTAAAGACGTTCTAAGTCTAAGACCTTTGATTTATTAATTTATTTTTGTTATTTTAAGACTGATTAATATTTTCAATCAGTCTTTTTTTTGCTGAATATTTAACAGCACTATTTTTATTCAATCTTGAGGTGTACCGCCTCTTACCATTGATGATTTGCTTAGTATTTTTCAAGAGCAATGATTTTATTTGAGAAAAATTATTATGATATTAAATGCATTATCTTCATCCTTGATACTCATTGATGAGCAAGAGAAATTGATGCCTGCTATCTCTAATCGGGAACAGGTTATTGATAACTCAATCCGCCTCATTAAAGCCGCAGATCACCTTTCTGTTCCTATTGTTATAACAGAACAATATTCTCCTGGCCTTGGTTTAACTGTAAGTGAAGTGAGCGATGCAACCCGTGGCACCGCTCAGATTATTGATAAAACCAGCTTTTCCGCCATGAAGGATGAAACTTTTAAAGATTATATTTCTGAGCTTTCCAAGCTTTGTCGTCATTCTTTTGTTTTAGCTGGGTGTGAAGCGCATGTTTGCGTGTTGCAAACTGCACTTGGAATCAAAGCTGCTGGTCATGAAGTATTTATTGTATCCGATAGTGTGGGTAGTCGGGATCCAAAATCATTGGAGAGTGCACTTACTCGCATGAACAGAGCTGGCATTCATTTGGTCACAACTGAAATGGTTCTATTTGAATGGATCGAGCGCTATGACTGCAAAGCTTTTAAAGCTCTTCGCGAGTTAATCGTTTAGAACTTGTTTTCTCTCACGGCTATTCTGTAGCGAAGCTACAGGCCTCCGAGGGGCGGTGCTTGCGCCGGACGCCTGTGGCGTCATGTCCTTCAGCCCGAAATGGGCTGAACTCCTTCTTCGTATTGTGGGGTTGCTGCTAGGTGTCAAGCATTCACTAGAGGGTATTAAAGCCAATAGATACTTAGGAAGCCCAAGATCATGATAATCATTGTTAATGAGCCGACTAATTTTAGATGCCTTAAGGCAAAGTCTCTTACTGGGCGGCCTAGATATTTAAAGACGATTGCGAAAAAATAAAACCGAATGGCGCGGCCCAGCATTGCGACTGCAATGAACATCGGTAAGTACACACCCATCACACCTGAGCCGATGCATACAAGTTTGAATGGAATTGGCGTGATTGCAGCGCCAAAAATCGCGATTGCGGCTTTCCACCAATCATCTTTGGTTGTTTGTCTAAAATTTTCAAATTGCTCTGTCAAACCATAGTAGGTGATGATTTTATCGCCAAAGCCCTCAAAGAAAAGATAGCCTATTAAATAGCCTAATAACCCACCAAGCACTGAAGTGATGAGAGCGACATGTGCAACCCTAAATGCCTTTGAAGGCGCGCCTAACATCATTGGAATAGAGACAGCATCAACAGGTAGAGGAAGAATTGCGCTTTCTAGAAATGAAACCGCGGACAAAATGCCGTATGCACGGGGCGAAGTTGCACCTTTGCGTATTTTTTCTTCGTCCAAACTGATCATTGAGTTCTACCCGATTAAATTATAATTATTGTTCTTTATGTATGTGGAATATGACAGAAATTAAAGTGTCTGTTGCCATTTATTTTTGACTTGGTACTTCATCAAATTCATTTCTTCTTCTAAGCGTCCGTTATTGACAAGAATTTAAGTTGAATTTAGAGCGATTAGGTTTATTTTCCACTATTTATCATGATTTATGTTGCTAAATGTGGATTTTGGTTATTTTCATACGCTCTATCTTTAACTGCTGAAATTTTATATATATTGTTGATATTTTACGGCTCCCTTCTAAAACAAATCTTTTTTAACTCCCCTTGTATGTATGGCTGGAACGCATGACAAAAGCACTACAAACCATTGAAGACTTCGAAACTGGTATTTTGGCAGGCAATCGCACGGTTCTTGCCAGAGCTATCACGTTGGTTGAAAGCCAAAAAAGTGAACACCGGGAAAAAGCTCAAGACCTTTTGCTAAAACTTCTACCACAAGCAGGCAATGCTTTGCGTGTCGGTATCACAGGTGTTCCAGGTGTTGGCAAATCAACCACTATTGAAGCTCTTGGATTATATTTAACTAGTATTGGGAAAAAGGTAGCCGTGTTGGCCGTTGACCCAAGCTCCTCTGTCACTGGTGGCTCGATCCTTGGTGATAAAACGCGCATGCAAAACCTGAGTGTTGAGCCAAATGCGTTTATTCGCCCCTCCCCTACATCAGGCACTCTTGGCGGGGTAACAAAAAAAACCAGAGAAACAATGGCTCTTTGTGAAGCGGCTGGTTTTGATGTGATTTTAATTGAAACTGTTGGGGTTGGACAATCTGAAACAGCTGTTGCTGAAATGGTAGATTTTTTCCTTTGCCTTATGTTGCCTGGCGCTGGTGATGAATTGCAAGGGATTAAAAAGGGCATATTAGAAATTGCGGATATGATTGCTGTTAACAAAGCTGATGGTGAGAATGAGATGCGAGCCAAACAGGCGGCCAGTGAATATCGTGCGGCTTTGCATATTTTAACACCTCAAAGCAAAAACTGGTCTCCTCCGGTTATTACTATTTCAGGCTTAACTGGACAGGGGCTTGATCAATTATGGGAAAATATTGAAGCCCACCGAACGGCTCTTTCGGTAAGTGGTGAGTTTGAGGAAAAAAGAAACAATCAAGCTGCCACCTGGATGCGTGAAATGGTTGAAGCTCGTCTACTTGCTAAGCTTAGCGAAAGCGAAGACATCATTCAATTGATCGAAACATGCGAAGCTGAGGTGCGTTCTGGAACCTTAACAGCTAGCCTTGCTGCAGACAGGATTTTAAAAACATTAGAGGTTAGCTAATGCTTTCCTCTTTTTGATGGCTTTATTTGTATGGTTAAACTTAAACTGCAAATGGGGTACCGTTGGTATGAACACACTCATATTAAATAAATAGATTTTTGGGAAAAAAGATGTTTTGAAGCTTTGGTCTCTATTGGTTGGCTTCTATATTAGTCACTTTATTAGCCAATGTTTGCACCAAAGGTTCTATTAATTGGAGATAAATATACGTGCCGTTTATCGGGTGAGTTACCACTCTCAAGCTGCCTCCATTATCTTCAGCCATTAATTTTGCAAGCCTCAAACATTTCCCGCCATTCTTTAATTCTTTAACTTCCGGCACAGTTTTGGCCGATGAGGCTTCTAAAACTCTGTTCATTGTATGTTGTGCAATGCCAAACTGAGGATTACGGCATTCAAAATTCATTGTGAGGTTATTATTCTCATCCACCATAAGTTGATCAACTTGAAATGAGATTTGTCCCTTTTTTATATTCCGAGTGGCATGCTCAACAATGTTATAAAATATTTGCTCAACTCTTTGACAATCATGAAATTTAAATTTTTTGGCTGAGTTTGGAATATCCCATGCTAAGGCAATATCTTTGTTCTGGATTTCTTCATCTATAATTGTCTTGATACGATCTAACGCACCATGAAGAGATTGATCGACCAAATTGAATTGATCTATAGTGTGACCAGTATCAGAATAAAAGGCTGCTTTTTGACTGACGCTCATTGCCGTAAATGAATTTTGCAAAATTTGCGACATTTGTTCTTCAACATAACGATTGCCACATGTATCTTTCACCGCTTGTGCTGTTTTAGCAATTTGCGTGACGGCTTTTTCCATGCTGACTTGTAAGGTTTTGGCCGAACATTTCTTTTGCTGTTGCTCTCTAAATTGGCCGAGTTCAGCTACGTTTGTTTCTTCTTCAGCGGAATTTATCTCTGACATATCTATTAGAGAAACGATAAAAACCGTTTGGTCTGAAACAGTATATTTATTAATTGTTATTTTAGCCGGAAATTCTTCACCATTTATCCGCGTACATTTTATAACATTCCAGTTATAAAGGTTTTGTCTACTATCTTCGGATTCAGAAAACATTGAGACTAATTTTTCATGTTTTTTACGGCTATCTTTGGGAATAAATGTTGAGAGGCTCTTACCGCGCAACTCTTCAGGTGCTGCGCCAAGGAGCTGGCCAGCATTGGTATTGCTATAAACAACCTCTAAAAGATGATTGAAAACTATGATGCCATCTTGCGTTTTATTAACAATGGCCTCAAATAATTTCACCTTCTTTTTTAATTGTTGAGTTTGACTATTCTCAACTGTCATCGATTTTATCGCACTTCACATCATATAAAAGGCACGTGCGCCGTATACGGATCAATATGCCCTTTCTATGTTCTTCCCTCTTCATGTAAACTTATAAAGGCTAAGCAGAAAATCGTTTTATTATGGTTAACAAACTTCATTAAATGTAATAATACATTCATTTGGTGCCCATCTACTTAAGGTTTATAAATTTATGAGTGTAAATCGACGTGACCTACTTTTAGGCTCTCTTCCGCTTGCAGCTGGAGCTACGCTTGCGAATAGTGGTGAAGCAAATGCCACTAAGCCCTTGAAAATGGCGTCTCTTGCTTTTACTGCTACCGGTCTTGTGCCGAATTCGAAGTCAGATCAGACGGCTAAATTGCAAGCCGCTATTGATTTGGCAGCTAAGAACAAGGTTAAGCTCACCTTGCCAGGTGGCCTGTTTCTCACTGGACCTCTCACTTTAAGAGCTGGTTCACATATTGAGGGCGTTTACGGGGAGACTGTTCTTCAGTTTTCTAAAGGTGCTTCTTTTATTTCAGCGAAAAACCTCTCAACAGCCACTTTGCAATATTTAGTGTTTGATGGTGGATCGCGTGGATTTACAGGCGGTTCTACAAATGGCCTCCTAAGCTTCAATAATATTCCTAACCTCCTCATAGAACACTGCTTTATTAAAGATGGTTTGCTCAACGGTTTGAGCTTGCAGAATTGTGGTGGGCATATTCATTCTAACAAAATTAGCCTTTGTGGCTCAGCTGGTATTTTTGCGACAGATTCCTCTCACTTAGAGATTTCCCATAACCATGTCACTGATTGTAGCAACAATGGCATTCTTGTTTGGCGTTCAAAAAAAGGGCCTGATGGCACTATCGTTTCTCAAAACCATATTCATCGCATAAAGACTAAAGATGGTGGCTCTGGGCAAAATGGGAATGGTGTTAATATTTACCGTGCGGGGAATGTGATTGTTTCCAATAATGTTATTAGCGATTGCGCCTTTTCAGCTGTTCGGGGAAATGCTGCTGATAACATTCAAATTCTGAACAATAACTGCTCTAAACTTGGTGAAGTTGCGCTTTATTCTGAATTTGGTTTTGAAGGTGCGATCATTTCCAACAATATGGTCGATGAAGCACATGTTGGAATTTCAATCACAAATTTTAATGAAGGCGGCCGCTTGGCTACTGCCACTGGTAATCTCATTCGCAACCTAAAAAAATATAAAGGAAATGCTGCCATTGGCATCGCTGTTGAGGCAGATACTATGGTTACAGGTAATGTGGTCGAGAATGTGCCCGGGCTTGGCATCTCTCTTGGCTATGGCAAATATATGCGCCAGGTTACCGTCAACAATAATCTCGTTCGTGATGCTCAAATTGGTATTGGCGTTTCAACGCATACTGAAGCTGGTTATGCTTTGATTGCTACTAATATGATTACGGGAGCTAAAAAAGGTGGTGTGCGTGCTATGGACCTTGAAAAGGCGATTGGTCCAGACCTCTCTAAATCAAGTTCGGAAGCGTTTCTAAACTTGGCCGTATATGGGAATGTTAGTCTCTAGTTTTCTCTCACGGCTATTCCAAACGCTTATGGCGCTTGGGCCTCCGAGGGGCGGCGCTAGGCGCCGGACGCCCATGGCGTCATGTCACTCA
>JAJFHW010000071.1 GCA_021775385.1 Hyphomicrobiales bacterium
TATAGCCGCACAAAACATTTAAAAAAATAATAATCAATGTAAACAATAAGATAGGCGTAATATATAGAATAAATATTAACTGGCATGATAATTGAAATCTTAATATCACATAAAAATGGGACATTTGCTGACGTAATATAAGTCTTCCTAATCATGGAGAAATAGAAGTGAAATTTTACTTCTATTATTGGGATCAGGATATTCCGTCACAAGCGCATAGACCACCATTCCAAGTAACGATCAGGCAACAAAAAATGAGCAATGCCCGTTACCTTATTACTTATAACTTTTATAAATAATTTAAATTTTGCTGTATCCTGGAGAAGTTAATGAGTGGAATTTCTACTGACAAAAACATCCCTGCAACGGAAACTATTTCATCAATTGAAGGGATTGAAAGTGAAACTATAACAGCAGACGACCAACCTGCATTGAGTAAGAGGTTGAGCCGGGCTATTGTTATTTTTTTACGACAAAATGGACTGAGTATCTCCATTAGTGTGGCGTCTCTAATAGCTGGTATATTATTGTGGCATTTAGTAACCCTAAATGATTTTAATTACATCATTAATTTTGAAAATGTACCGTCGCCGATGCAAGTTTGGAGTGCTTTTATGGTCCAAATTTATGATAAAGAATTTTACATTCATATATATGTTTCCATGAAGCGCATTTTTGAAAGCTACATCCTTGCTATTTTCTTTGGCGTATTGGCCGGGGTGCTTATGGGGCGTTCAAAATTTACCAGAGCTGTCATCTACCCTTATATTGAAATATTAAGACCGATTCCCGCAGTAGCCTGGATACCTCTGGCCATTTTAATGTGGCCAACTGAAGAAGCTTCGATAATCTACATCACTTTTTTAGGGGCGTTATTTCCAATCATTATAAATACCTTACATGGTGTGGAGCAAACACCAGAAGTATTGGTCCGGGCAGCTAGGTCACTAGGGGCATCAGGTCTACAGATCTTTTGGCACGTAGTATTACCAGCTGCTTTGCCAAGCATTGCTGCAGGATTAGCCATTGGTATGGGCGTAAGCTGGTTTTCTTTATTAGCCGGTGAAATCATCTCAGGGCAATACGGAATTGGTTATTTTACCTGGAATGCTTATTCATTAATAAATTATCCAGACATTGTTGTAGGCATGCTGGTCATCGGTGGCCTTGGCACTCTTTCCACTTATGCGGTCAAGCTATTGATGAAACCATTTCTTTTTTGGCAAACGAAAGCAAGATAATGCGCAATCTAACCGCCAGACAGTTAATTGCTAATGAAAATAAAAGAGCGACCACGAAGTTTAAGAAGATAGTTGTCGAACTAGTCTCATTCTTCTCTTTACCGATCAAAAGGAGCTAAAAATGGATACGCAAGTCATTTCATTTGAACCGCATAAAAAGAAAATCTTATCTAGGTCTGATCAGATAGGACATATTGAGGTTGATAAGGTCACTATATCCTTTGGCAAAGGGGCTGACCTCGTTGAAGCGGTTAAAGAGACAACGTTGGAGATCAGGCCAGGGGAATTCATCTGCCTTCTGGGGCCATCAGGTTGTGGTAAGTCAACACTTCTGAACTCTATAGCAGGTTATGTAACCCCAACCACAGGCTCTGTTCTTGTTGATGATGAGTTAGTGAAAGGCCCATCTCCGGAGCGAGGCATGGTCTTTCAGCAATATTCACTATTCCCCTGGAAAACGGTGCGAGAGAATATTGCATTCGGTCCAAAAGTGGCTGGCGAGGAAGAAGCTGAATGTAGCTCAATAGCAAATACCTTTTTAGCAATGATTGGTCTAACAAACATAGCGAATAAATTCCCGTCAGAGCTTTCAGGAGGGATGCAGCAACGGGTGGGCATTGCAAGGGCTCTAGCAAACTACCCAAGTGTGTTGTTGATGGATGAACCATTCGGCGCTCTCGATGCTCAAACGAGATTAATGATGCAAGAAAATCTTTTATCTATTTGGAGCGAGTTTGGTATCACTGTTGTATTTGTAACTCATGATGTAGATGAAGCCGTATTCTTAGCTGATAGAATTTTAGTGATGAGCGCCAGCCCAGGATCAGTCATTGCTGATTTGAAAGTTGATTTGCCAAGACCACGTGTATCAGAAGTTTCGACTAGTGTTGGTTATCTGGACTTAAAAAAACAATGTCTTGATTTTATCAGAGCAGAGAGCCTTAAAGCTTTCGAGCAGCAAAGTATGTAAGCAAAATTGAAAGATATTTTACGCGGTAAACCTAGATACCCATCTGAAAAACATGTCATTTGGTCAAAATATAAAAGAAAAATTGCTAAACTTTTATCTAGATAAAAGTTTCTCACACAAAAGAGGTCAATTAAATGCTTACAGATGATAAATATTCACACTCTAAGGATTCTGCAGATGACCAAGGAGATCATTCGTCAGCAGTATATTTAAGCGATTTGTTTTCTGAAATAGATGAAGGCGCAAACTTTTTAAATCGTTTATCCAAAGAGGAAGTAGCAAAAATCCGTAAAGCTGGGATCCCTCGAAAATACAGAAAAAAAGATCAGGTATTTTTTCAAGGAGAGGAGCACAAAGGCATTTGGTTAATTGAACAAGGCTCCGTTCGGACTTTCTATGTCGGCCCGACAGGGAGAGAAATTACCCTGGCTCTATGGACTTCTGGTCACTTTGTTGGCGGTCCTGAAATATTTGGAGGTGGCGAACATGTTTGGTCTGGTGAAACCCAAGAGGAGGCTGAGTTATTATTCTTATCCAGCGGAGATCTTCGTAAACTAATCGAAGAAATACCAAACTTTGCTGTGTGCATCATAAACGGGTTAGTCGCTAAGGGGAAATGTTATTCAGCTCTTGTGCAAATGCTTGCAACGCGGTCTGTAAATGAACGGTTGGCGCAACTGTTAATTATTTTTGCAGACACACATGGTCGACAAGATGGAGATACACTCTTAATTGATAAAAAAATAACCCATGACCAATTGGCAAATATTGTCGGCTCAACAAGGCAATGGGTGACCACCACATTAGACAAATTTCAAAAACAAGGCGTGATATCGGTTAGTAGGCAACAAATAGCAATAGAAGATCTTGCTGCACTAAAATGTATGCTCTGAGGATGTTTTATTACCAATGACTAAATCGTAAGGATAAAAACAATCTTTATCTTCAAGAGCTAAGAATAACAATTAATGTCTGATTTATCAAATTCACTAATACAAACTAGGGACTGGTTCGTGCAGTCTGCGAAAGTGATATTTCCTGGTTTTTTACTAAGTTGTACAATAGCAGGGGCTGCGACTTTCTTATCGGAGCATTATGCAACACCAGTAATGTTGTTAGCGCTCCTGATCGGCATGGCTTTTAATTTTTTATCAGAGGATGAGAAATGCCAGAAAGGTATTGAATTTTCATCTAAGCCTATCTTGCGCATTGGGATTGTTTTACTAGGAGCGCGAATAACTTTAACAGATATCGCATCACTCGGGTTTACAACGTTTCTAGTCGTCATTTGTCTGATTGCATTCACAATACTAAGTGGTTTTATATTTGCAAAGTTTCTCAACAAAGACTGGTGTTTTGCATTACTAACAGGTGGTTCTGTTGCTATCTGTGGTGCCTCTGCTGCGATGGCTATCACAGCAGTTTTGCCAAAAAATGATAAATTAGAACGTAATACATTATTCACAGTCATAGCAGTTACAACCTTTTCAACCATAGCTATGATTTTATATCCAATCTTGTTTTCATATCTTGATATGTCTGAAAAAAACATTGGTTTTTTAATTGGAGCAACCATTCATGATGTCGCCCAGGTTATAGGTGCAGGTTATTCAATTTCAGTTGAGACGGGTGACATAGCAACCATCGTTAAGCTGCTACGCGTGTCGATGTTACCGGTTGTTCTAATCGTTATCATCCTACTATTACCAAAAACCACTGAACAGAAAGATGAAAAGTATAAAACCAGATTTCCACTTTTTGTTTTGGGATTCTTGCTCGTGGTATTAGCAAATAGCAGTGGGCTCATTCCCCAAACTGTCCAAACAGTCATGATTGAAATTTCAAGGTGGTTTCTGGTAATTGCTATTGCCGCTCTAGGAGTAAAAACATCAATGCAAAAAATGCTGCAACTCGGATATGGCCATGTTGGCATAATATTTTTTGAAACTATTACTCTTCTTTTAGCAGCGATTTTAGCTGTGAAATTTTTTGAAATCTAGCAAAACGATAGTTCATGGAATAAGAAATGCAACAAGTTTGCTGTTTAGTTTTTTTGCAGATGTTATAATTTAGAAAACCTGAAAATTATAAATTGTACAAGTAATTCAGTAAAGTAATACAAAAACAAACTTGAGATTAATCAGTCAAAAACCCAGGTATCTTTAAGGGTTATTTTCTAAAACTCGGAAGCCGGTATGGACACCATCTCAAACAGCCAGCCAAGTCAAAATGTAATAAAAGAAGTTAGTTTTAGAGAGGCTCTTAAAACCTGGACCAAAATTGGATGCCTCTCTTTTGGCGGTTCGGCTGCGCAAATTGCACTCATGCATAGTGTCTTCGTCGAAGAAAAAAAATGGCTAACTGAACAACAATATTTAAATGCCCTTAGCTTTTGCATGCTGCTCCCAGGTCCCGAAGCAATGCAATTAGCAACCTATTCCGGCTGGCGGCTGCATGGTACCATAGGCGGTCTGGCAGCAGGGCTACTATTTGTGTTGCCAGGGGCATTTATTGTCCTCGTACTTTCCATAATTTATTCGATGTTTGGTAAAGTCCCATACATTGAAGCTATATTCTTCGGTGTAAAAGCTGCTGTTCTTGTGATTATCATTGAGGCCTTGTTGCGAATAGCAAAGCGCGCCCTTAAACAAAAACGTCATTGGTTCATGGCTGTATTGTCATTTGTAGCAATCTTCTTTTTTAATTTGCCCTTCCCATTAATTATCTTTTTTGCCACTCTCACTGGCTACCTGATGACAGACCGCAATTTAAAAAGTGATGACACAGCTTTGCCGAACATCAGTGTGTATCAAACTTTTACAACGATCGGTAAATGGATTGTCACCTGGTCTATTCCTATGACGGCCGTGATGGTTGCATTCGGCCCAAACCACTTGTTAACAGAACTGAGTTGGTTCTTCACAAAACTTGCATTTGTCACATTTGGTGGAGCATATGCTGTCCTTGCCTATATGGGGCAAGACGTTGTTGAACTCAGAGGATGGTTAGAAGCTAGTCAGATGCTAGATGGGTTGGGCCTCGCAGAAACCACACCGGGACCACTTATTCTTGTAACCCAATTTGTTGGTTTTCTTTCGGCCTATCAACATGCCGTGGGCCCCCCCCTTGTCATGGGGGTAATGGGTACGTTCATTGCTCTTTGGGCAACATTTGCACCCTGTTTTTTATTCATATTTGTTGGCGCACCCTACATTGAATGGATCATCGCACAACCACGGCTCAAAGGTGCCCTGGCTGCAGTCATAGCCGCAGTTGTTGGGGTGATTATGAACCTATCTATTTGGTTTGCTCTCCATGTTTTTTTTACCAAAGTGTCAAAGCTTGAGGTCGGACCTTTAACCCTTTGGTCTCCAGATATAACAACATTGGATTTTCAGGTGGTACTCTTGGCGGTCCTCAGTGCTTTCCTGTTGCTTCACCGCCATTGGCCAATTTCCGCAACCCTTTCTGCTATCGCACTTGTGTCTCTTGGTATGAAAATCAGTGGATTCTAATTGTAAGGAAAATGAATCCTCAGATCGTGCCTCCAGTGAAATGGTCCTTTTTGATCATATTAAAAACATTCAAAACAGACCATTTCACTGGAGGCACGATCAACAATTAAACAATTGTACTGCCGGCTTGTGGCACATAGCCGAAATATCCAATCTATCCACCCGATGAAGGAGTTAAGCCCTTTTCGGGCTGAAGGACATGGCGCCAGTGCGGTTGCCGCGCCGGTTGCTGGTGGGCAACCTGAAGGCGCATCAAAAGAGCGGGCATCTGAAGCAAAAAAAGAGAAACCAAAACTAACCCCGAGTTTCAAGCTCGTCTTTGTAAGTTCGTTGATAGCCAGTAGTCATAATGCCTGACGACTTCTTCCAAGTTTCAGCATCAAATTCGCCATCAAAATCAAAACTATCAAAACCGCATCTGAGTAAATAGGCAGCTTGATCCACCAGAACATCACCTTTAACGCGTAGTTCTTTCTCAAACCCAAGATCTTCACGCAACCCCCGCGCTTGCGAATAAGCACGTCCATCAGTGAAGGCTGGCAATTCGAGAACAACGATATCAGCTTTAGCAATCAAGTCGGCATGATCTTCAACCGCAACATCATTGCCAATTAACAAACCAATGCGTCCAGAGTGGTTTGAAAGCCGATCTGCTTTTTCCAGCATAACATTCAGCGGAATGATAATATCAGCAGATGAAGGTACATCTGCCTCTTCATCTAACATGGTCCAGCTATCAACAATGATAGCTCCATCTTTAATTATTGGCATATAAAGCCTCCTTAAAGGGCTCTAAACCCACACGTTTAACAACTTCAAGGAATGTTTCAGTTGTTTCATTCCGTAATTCAACATATCTATTTACTAATGTATCAATGGCACCTGCCACATCATCGCCAGAAAAGCCTGGGCCGAGAATTTCGCCAACAGCGGCGTTCTCATCACCAGATCCACCTAAAGTGATCTGGTAATATTCCTCACCCTTTTTATCGAGCCCAAGAATACCAATATGTCCAGCATGGTGGTGACCACATGCATTGATGCAGCCAGAAATCTTAACCTTCAAATCACCAATGTCTTCTTGGCGTTTTTGATCAGCAAATTTTTCTGAGATTTTTTGCGCAATTGGAATTGAGCGAGCAGTGGCCAAGGCGCAATAATCAAGCCCAGGGCATGTAATCATGTCTGTAATAGCGCCAATGTTAGCAGTCGCCAACCCAGCAGGAACAAGCGCTTGCCAAAGCTCAAATAATTCTTTTTCTTTCACATGCGCTAAAACAAGGTTTTGCTCATGAGTAACGCGAATTTCACCAAACGAATATTTCTCAGCCAGGTCAGCAACCAAATTCATTTGCTCATCTGTTGCATCACCGGGAATACCAGCAATTGGCTTTAAAGAAATATTCGCTATTGCATAGCCGGCTTGCTTGTGAGTAGCAACATTCCGCTTGACCCATGAATCAAACGCAGCATTTTCTGATCGCGCTTTAGTGAGAGTTTCTGGGTTTGGTTCAACGGTTTCGTAATTAGGTAAATCAAAAAAGCCTTGAATACGTTCAATCTCACCGGCAGGCGCTCTTAATTTATCTTTTTCAAGCCCATCGAAAATTTTCTCAACTTTGGCTTTGAAACCATCAATACCAGTTTCATGAACAAGTATTTTAATGCGTGCTTTATATTTATTATCACGTCGGCCTTCGAGGTTATAAGCCCGAAGGATCGCAACAAGATAAGGCAACAAATCATCAAGGCTAATAAAGTCTCTAATTTTCTTGCCAACCATAGGCGTGCGACCAAGGCCGCCGCCTACATAAACTGCAAAGCCAATTTCACCCGCATCATTTTTCAAAACTTGAATGCCAATGTCGTGAAAAGCAATCGCTGCCCGGTCACTTTCCGCACCTGTGATGGCAATTTTAAATTTGCGAGGCAGGTAAGAAAATTCAGGGTGCAAGCTAGACCATTGACGCATCAACTCAGCGTAAGGGCGCGGATCTGTAACTTCATCAGCAGCTACCCCAGCCCACTGGTCTGAAGTCACGTTGCGAATGCAGTTACCACTGGTTTGAATGGCATGCATACCAACATCAGCCAGATCATCTAAAATGTCCGGTAGGTCTTTTAATTTTGGCCAATTAAATTGAATGTTTTGGCGGGTTGTAAAGTGACCATAGCCTTTGTCATATTTGGTCGCAATCATAGCCAATTGGCGCAATTGCGGTGAAGACAGGGTGCCATAAGGAACCGCCACCCGCAGCATATAAGCGTGCAATTGCAGGTAAACCCCGTTCATCAATCGCAAAGGGCGAAAATGAGCTTCTGATAATTTACCTGAAAGCCGTCGTTCAACTTGATCACGAAATTGAGCCGCCCGTTCGCGCACAAATTTTTCATCAAAATCATCATAAACATACATGGAACAATTCCTGTTATTCTCTTGCGATTAAAAAAACTTCGGTTGCTTCTTGCTGATGCTTTGTAGGCATCTGAAGCAAAGAAAAATCAACTGAAGCGCAACTAAACGGCGCGGTTGCTGGTGGGCAACTTAAGTGCAACTAAACGGCGCGGTTGCTGGTGGGCAACTGAAGCGCAAACAAAAAGTCTCAAATTAAAGTTCGGCATAAACAATCGAAGGCCCTGTTGTGCGCATTTTTTCACGAATATGGCTGGGTATAAGTTTGCCAGTATCATCTCGTTCCACAACAAAGGGATAAACATCTATGACAAGATTAGCTTCTTCAGCTTGAGCAATAAATAAGTCGAATTCCTCGACTTTCTCTGGTGTTGTTGCAATTTTTGCATCTTGTAAATCAAGAGACCAGTTGCCCCCTTCTGTTAAAAAAACAACATCGCCTTCGCGCAGTAATTGCCCTGTTAAAACCTGATCACCTTTAAGCTTTTTTGCCATTGTTTCTCTTGCCGTTGTTTCTTTTTATCGTTGTCTATCGTTAATTTATAAATTCGTCTTGAATGAAGGAGCGCTAAATCGCTTTCCTGTTGAGTGAAACCACATTGCTCAATTCAATTGACTTAATGCGGTCGTCAGCTGAGAGCCCCATATCTTCGTAAGAAAGGCCGATAAATAAAATCGCAGGCCCCTTAATCGAAAGTGTTTTAATCGTTAAAGCCAGATCTTGAAGAGATGAAGAAAATACCCGTTCATGATCGTGGCTTGCATTCTCAACAATGATCACTTGTGAACTTAAGTCAGCCCCGGCTTGCTTAAGTGTTTCAACAATCTCAGACGCAATCTTAACACCCATATAAATAGCAAATGGACGACCCGTTTTCATAAACTCGACCACATCATCAGCAACCACTTGATCTTTAGTCGCGGCAGTTAACAAGGTGATTGAACGGTGCTCACCTCGGAATGTAAGAGGTAATTTAATTGAGGCACTGGCAGCTTGCGCTGCGCTAATGCCAGGCACAACTTCAACCTCAATGCCGAATAATTGGCAACTAGCCAACTCTTCTTGCAAGCGACCAAAAATACTTGGGTCACCACCTTTAAGGCGCACAACACGTGATCCATCAATTGCTTCACGAACAATAATTTGATTGATCTCTTCTTGTGGAGTTGAAGGTTTGCCGGCCTGTTTGCCAACATAAATCCGTTTTGCATCCCGCCGTGCATAATCAAGAATGGCAGGGTTAGCTAAGCGATCAACCACAAGTACATCAGCTTCTTGTAAAAGGCGGTGTGCTTTTAAAGTTAGATATTCTGGGTTGCCGGGACCAGCACCAATTAGAGCAACTGAACCCTTTGGTGTCTTGGGAGTATTTGGTGTTTCACCATGTTCAGATTCAGAAATTTCAAGTTCTGCTAAAATTTCTGCTTCAAGTGCAAGGGCAGCCCCAGGATGGTCACCCCGCAACACAGCTCTACGAAAAGCGCCTTGCATCAAGCGCTCCCACACCCGAAGACGAGCGCGACCATCATCAATTCTATTCTTTAGAGTGCTGCGAATGCGGGTGGCTTGGCGTGCCAAGTCACCCAAATTAGCGGGCAAGTTTTTGTCCAACAACGCTTTAATATCTCTTGCAATCATTGGCGCTGTACCTTCAGTGCCAATGGCAACTGTAATCGGCGCACGTTCAACAAGAGAGGGAGTTAAAAAATCGCACTGAGCAGGAGTATCAACCACATTCACCAAAACACCAGCAGCTCTCGCTGCATCAGCAACTGGAATATCTAGTGTTTCATCGTCATGGGCGGCATAAACAAGACGCTTGCCCTGAACATCTTCAGTTTGAAAGGCTCGTTTCAGAAGGTTTATATTCGGAAAATCTTTGATAAAACTCAAGATATCGTCATCAAATTCAGGCGCAACAACTGTAATTGTAGCTTCTGTTTTACTCAAAAGCCTAAGTTTCTGTAAAGCGGTCTCGCCACCTCCAGTTACCAACACATGTGCGTCTTTTGTTTCAACGAATATCGGAAAAAATTTCATAATCTAAGCAGTTGCCTCAGCTTTAATGTTTGGTGATGCTCCAGATTGCATCGTATCCGGCAAAGAGGCATCAGTTAAACGAAGCTCCAGTCCATCAAGCTCTTCTTCATAAATAATTTGACAAGAAAGTCGAGAATAATCCGTCACAATAGGTAAGCTATCAAGCATATCTTCTTCATCATCACGCATTTCATGTAAACGCGTCGCCCATTCAGGGGTAACTTCCACCTGACATGTCGCACAAGCACAAGCGCCGCCACATTCAGCTTTAATAGGCAATCCATGCTCACGAATAATTTCCATCACACGCCAGCCTTCAACTGCTTCAAGCACATGCAGTTTTCCCTGTTGATCTGTTACGTTAATCACGCCCATTTTAAAATCGTCCATTCATAAAGTCTAAATCGAAAAAAGATTGTCTGTTTAATGCAAGTTAAAGGCCTATCTCACGGTTTTCAGTCTCATAGTTGTCTATCTCATAGTAGTCTGTGGCCATAACAACCGCCCGCTGTTAGCCACCCATACGAACTGGCTTTCCATCCACAAAATGAATGCCGCATTCAGTTTTGTCAGCACCACGCCAACGCCCAGCACGCGTGTCCTCACCTTCAGCCACTGGTGATGTGCAAGGTGCACAGCCAATTGAAGGGTAGCCCTTGGCCACAAGAGGATGCCGTGGCAGGTCATGTTTGATAACATAATCAGCCAATTCAGTTGGGCTCCAGTTGATCAAGGGGTTAACTTTAATTGATCGATCTGTTTGTTCAAAGAAGCCTAAGTTAGCCCGAATATCATTTTGAAATCTCTTACGTCCTGAAATTTCTGCAACATATGGCGCTAAAGCCTTATCAAATGGCAAAACTTTCCGAATATGACAACATCCATCAGTATCAGTTTCCCATAAATTCCCGTTAGGGTCTTTATTCTGAAGCAAATTCTCATCCGGCTGTATTGTTTGAATATTCGTCAAACCAAACTGCCTAGCTAATTTGTCACGGTAAGCTATGGTTTCAGGAAAAAGCTTACCCGTATCAACGAAAATAACAGGGATATGAGTGTCAATTTGTGCTGCCATATGCAATAAAATCGCTGATTCAGCACCAAATGATGAGACGAGCGCAATTTGACCTTTATAAAGGTCGTCTACAGCTACCCTAAGCACATCTATTGGAGAAGTAGAGCTATAAATCTCATTTAAAGTCTCTACATCATGACCAGTTACATCTGGTGATGATAGAGAAACTTTTGTATCTCCATTTGTTTTTTCTGCATGCATCGTCGCGGCCAATCTTCAGCAATCATATTATGTAGCTTAAACTACAATGTTTGTTCTATACTTATTAGGTGAATATTCTACTGAAATGCAATGGCTAGGGACTAAAAAGGATTAATATTCCGGTTTACCCAAGGTGTTAGAATAAATTTTCATAATCTAACAGTCAGATGAAGAAAGCAATTCCACTAAAAAATTGCGAAAAACAGCCAACTTGGTTAGCACGGATGCTGGTGAGCAACCTGAAGCAAAAAACAAAAACTCACTATACGAAGAAGAAGCATTGCCATTTTCGGGCAATGGGACATGACGCCAGAGGCGCCCGGAGCTAGCTCCGCCCCTCGAGGCTCAAGCGCTTGCATGGTTGCTAGTGGCAACTGAAGTGCCATAAAAAGCGCTTGAAATAGCAGTGAGAGAGAGAAACTCCCTAGTTCTTATCCTCAGGTAATGAGGGAAGTGGCATAACTTCAACCCCTTCTTCATGCAGCTCTTTTATCTCACTAACTTGAGCTTCCCCATAAATGCCTCGTATCGGTTCGTCGCCATAATGGATTTTCCGAGCTTCATTTGCAAAACGATCCCCAACATAGTCAGCCGTTTCTGTGACATGAGTGCGATAATTACGAAGTGCTGTATTGAACTCCTCAAGAGCATTTGTTTTTTCATTTTTGGCTGATATTTGTTTCTTCTTGCGGGATGTACTGACATTTGGTGCCATCAAAGCCTTAGAAACATCCGATCCACCGCATTGCGGGCATGATAATAAACCCTTTTTACATTGCTGATCAAAATCGGAGCTCGAGCGAAACCACGATTCAAACTCATTTTTACATTTGCAAATAAGTTGATAGCGGATCATTGAATAGTCCTCAAAATTCAGTCCTTTGGTAAGGAAGCATATAAAAACGAAATCAAGCTAGAAAATTTAAATTCTATTGAAAATCTTTGCCATGGTTTAAAGATGGCACGATTTGTCGTGTTTTTTCAACCTGTCTTAGGTCTATCTCGTAACTATAGACCCCAGGTTCGTTACCTGCATCTAATAAAATGTCGCCCCAAGGCGATACAATCAGGCTGTGGCCAAAAGTTTCCCGGCCATTATCATGCTTTCCTGTCTGTCCGGCAGCGACAATGAAACACCCGGTTTCAATCGCTCTCGCCCGCAACAGAACATGCCAATGGGCCTCACCTGTCGTTTTTGTGAATGCCGCCGGCACGCTAATGATCTCAGCGCCTGATTGAGCCAAATGACGAAAAAGTGCTGGAAACCGAAGGTCATAGCAAATGGTCATGCCAAGCTTGGTAGAAATGTCTTTAGGTGTATGAGTGGAATTGAAATCACAATTTACCACAACGCTTTTTTCACCAGCTTGATAAGAAGCAGATTCGTTGTAGTGCTCACCATTAGGCAAAGTCACGTCAAACATGTGTAGTTTATCATAAAAAAACAAGAACTTATCTACACCTGAGACAGAATGATCTGGTCCGATGAGGTAAGAGCGGTTAGCAAATTTAAAATTGCCACCACCAGTTGTTTCAGGTTGATCAAGGGGAATTGCAGCTGAACCAATATGCAACCAAATCTTATGTGTGGCTGCACTTAAGAACAGTTGATGTAGAGCATCTTTATAAGCATCACTAGTCGTGACTCGGGCGACCTCTTTTGGATTCAATTCCATAAGCAAGCTATTTTCAGGGGTTTGAACATAAGTCGCCCCCTGCTTGACCGCTTCAGTAATATGTTCACTTAAAAATTCAAAATTTTTCTCAAATGTTTTGCCAGAAGTCATCTGAATAAGTGCAAGAGTTACATCTGATGTTTCTGTCATTTTAGAGGAATGAGGTGTCAAAATCTTGCCTCCTTAGTGAAGAATCTTAAAAGTGAAGAAACTTAAAAAGCTTGAACTGAAGATATGGGATGAAAGCTTAATTCGATGTCTCTAACCCTAAAAGGCCGTCAAGGTTGCCAGCGCGATCAAGGGCATAGAGGTCATCACAGCCGCCGACATGCAGCTCATCAATAAAAATTTGCGGAACAGTGCGCGCACCAGAAGCACGCTCCATCATGATGGGGCGTTGGTCAGGGTTTTGAGCAACGTTAATTTCAGTGAATTCAACACCTTTATGAGCTAAAAGCATTTTTGCTCGCTCACAAAAACTACACGCAAAACCAGTATAAACAGTCACAGCTGCCATTTAAAAATTCCCAAATAAAAATAAAATCAGGTTTACAAAATTCGTTACACCTTAATAGCTTACCAGTCTTAATAGCTTAGCAGACATCACTAAGCAATTGTTACTAAGTAATTATTACTGAGTTTAAGCTTGAATGAATTCAAGGTGAATATTACACGATTAGGTACATATTATCGGTTATATATGGCTCAGCTATTGAGTTTCAACCCCAATATAACCGATAATAGCTCCCATCACCAATAGCACCAACAGCCAATGTCCAGCATCAATTAATGTGAGGCGAAAGGGGCGCCCTTGAAAGCTATAATTTACCAAAGATGTAGGTAAGATAAAACCAAGAGCAACGAAAGCTGCTGTGATGAGGCCATGCCTTACATCAACAACCATATGTCCCATCAAACCTGAAAGGGTAATGGCAAGCACCAAATTTCCAAGTGCAGCAAGAACCATAGGCACAACGGGCATTTTTTTCTTGCCGTTTTCATCAACCATGTCTGCTGGGTCAATAGAGGCGGCTTTCATCCAGGCATCTCCCAAAACACCATACCAAATCCCACCAATAATAAATCCTACAAAAGCCGCCACCAATATAGCAATCGTGCTTTGTCCTACAAAATCCATGAGTGACGTCTCCTAATAAGGTGAAAAATTAGTTCAATTTTAAAGCACTAAGACAAAAGATACCATCTCTTTTCTTCATAACCACTGTTGACCGGATTAATTTTAAAGAGGAGGGGATTTAAGCCCACCCATCTTGCAAATTAATTTCCACTCAGATTTAAGAACAGGTTGTACAGAAAGTCGAGAATTATTCACCAAAATCATTTTTTCAAGTTTTGGCTCGGCTTTAATTACATCAAGTGTAACAGGCTCAGGAATATCAGTAACTGCCATCACATCCACACATTCCCACCGTTCATCATCTGTTTTTGAATCTTGGTGAGCTTCACGCAAAACTTCAACAATGCCAACAACGCTTTTTTCTTTAATGGAATGATAAAAGAAACCAAGGTCACCTTTTTTCATTTCTCTCATATTATTGCGTGCCTGATAGTTTCGCACACCATCCCATTCTTCGCCCTTTTTGCCTTTAGCTTTTTGATCGTCCCAAGACCAGGTGTTCGGTTCAGATTTAAACAGCCAATATTTCAAAACGATGCCCCTTTTAAACGTATCTATCCACATAATGTGAGGATGGTAATTGCCAAAATAATGCAATAAAAACTTAAACTTAAAATAACCCACTACGAAAGGAAAAATAATAGTTCCACACAATAGGTTTTTCGCCATTTTTATGTATAATAACTAGCAAGTTAAGGCACTGAATTAACCTCTTACCAATAGTTCTTAGCTAAATCTTCATAAGTACAAGCGATGAAAAGCTTTATTTTGCGCGAGTTCTACTACTTGATTAGAACAGCTCTTGCATGTTTTTTCACCGTTAAAGTATGAATTTGGTCAAAAAAGTGCATTTGCTCCATGTTGGTATTGAACCACGTCAGAGAAACAAATTTTACCATTGGATGAATTTTTTCTGATCAGGGTGCAGATCTAAGGTATGAGCTTAATTAAGAAAAGAACTTTAATTTGTAACGAGCTACGAAAAGAACTGAAATTAGCGCGGTTGCTTTGTGGGCAACCTGAAGCGCAATTAAGAAAGCGCGGTTGCTTTGTGGGTAACCTAAAGCGCAATTAAGAAAGCGCGGTTGCTTTCTTGCGGATGCCTTGTGGTAATCTGAAGCTAAGACTTGCGGATACCATGTGGGCATCTGAAGCAAAGACTTGCGGATGCCTTGTGGGCATCTGAAGCAAAGACTTGCGGATGCCTTGTGGGCATCTGAAGCAAAGACTTGCGGATGCCTTGTGGGCATCTGAAGCAAAGACTTGCGGATGCCTTG
>JAJFHW010000072.1 GCA_021775385.1 Hyphomicrobiales bacterium
GAGATCTTTGTGAAGCTTGTAGGCTTTGATGATCGCGGTAAAGTTCGTCTTTCAATGAAAGTTGTTAACCAGGAAACTGGTGAAGAAATCGTTGAAGATAAAGACGACTAAATCATTTATTTGATTGAAAATAATAGTAAAGAAACGGGCCTTGTTTTGGGGCCCGTTTTTTTATTTGAGATCGCAAAATTTTTTACCAAAACTATATTGGGGGTCTCATGTTGGCAACGTCACCAGAGCTCTTATCTGAAATCAAATAAAGTTCAGAGAGTATTTCAAAAAATTAAAGAGATAGAAATGCAGGTCTTTCCGGCCAAGCAAAAACTAACTTCTCTTCAACACTCGCAACATCACCCGTTGTTAAAAGAGTAAGCCCCTCACTAGAACAGTCAGAGCCCAAATAACCCGTATGCCGCTTTAAATAATGCTCAAGTGCTTGAGCGACGATGCGTGGTTGCGATAACACCCGGCAAGATGCAGGAAGGTGTTTGACGAACAACGGCTCAACGAGCGGGTAGTGCGTGCAACCAAGCACTGCAAAGTGCGGGATCTTGCTAGCAGACTTTTCCATCATCAATGAAACATAATTGGCGACAATATCATCTAAAATGTCTGTAGGCTCACCAGCCTCAATTGCACCAGCAAGCGTTTTACAAGCCTGGTTCACCACCTGAATTTGCGGGCAGCGTTTGCGGATCTCTTCGTCAAATACAGCGCTGTCAATCGTGCGCTGGGTCGCAAAAACAGCGATCACATCTTCCTTGTACATTTGAGGGTATTGCGGCTCTGTCACGCCCCAAGGAGTTTGCGTTGCAACTTCAACGGTAGGGGCAATTATGCCAAGGACATTGCGCCCTTGCCAGGAAGAATTCGGCAACCAATCCTGCTGCAAAGTCCGGCAAGCAATTGAGGTCGCAGTGTTACAACCAAGCACAACCAGCTTACAACCCTGAGTGAACAAAGCTTCAACACCAGCTTGGGTTAGGTCAACGACCTCTTCAGAACTGCGGTTGCCATAAGGAGCATTGGCATGGTCACCAAGATAGATAAAGGGAGTTGAGGGAAATTTATCTCTCAAAGCTTTAAGAACTGTCAGCCCACCGTGACCGGAATCAAAAACACCAATCATAAAATACACTCCGGTTAGGTTAAGTAAGCCCCTTAGCTTATTAATTCAAAAAGTGCTTCAGAAAAGTCTTATCTGAGTATTCCTATTCCGAAGAAGGAGTGACACCTTTACGGTTGCTTAGTGGGCAACTGAAGTACATAAAAGGTGTCAGGACATGGCAGCGAGAGCTTGCCCGGCGTAAGGGCCATCCCTCGGAGGGCCCCGCAGCGAAGCTGCGGAATAGCCCGTGAGAGAAACTAAAGCATGTCTTTGAATACATCAAAATTGACATGCTCTAGGCTGTTAATAACCAGTAGATTTCAATGACTCTAAATCAGGCATGAACACAGTGTTATACCCACAATCAACATAATGCACTTCACCAGTAACACCGCCAGAAAGGTCAGATAAAAGGTAAAGACCAGCACCGCCAACATCATCCAATTTAGGAGTGCGTTTTAAAGGCGAATGTTGTTGTTGGAAATTAAACATCGAGCGCGCATCAGAAATACCAGCACCAGCTAATGTTCTCATCGGGCCAGCTGACATGGCGTTTACACGAATGTTGTCTGGTCCAAGGTCGGTCGCCAAATATTTAACACTGGTCTCAAGCGCAGCTTTAGCAACACCCATTACATTATAGCAAGGCACAACCTTTTGAGCGCCAGCATAAGTAAGAGTAAGCATGCTACCGCCATTTTTCATCAAAGGAGCAGCACGTTTAGCAATCTCAGTGAATGAGAAGCAAGAAATCACCATCGTATTGATGAAGTTCTCACGGCTTGTATCGCAATAACGATCTTTAAGTTCATTGCGATCTGAAAAGGCAAGAGCATGAACAATAAAGTCAAGCTCACCCCATTTATCGCCAATTACGTTAAATACGTTATCAACGGTGGCTATATCGTTCACATCACAAGATTCAATGATCTCAGATCCGACAGATTCAGCTAATGGAATAGCACGACGTCCAAAGGCATCGCCTTGGTATGTGAAAGCCAGCTCAGCGCCTTGCCCCGCCAACACACGGGCAATGCCCCATGCGATTGAGCGATCATTGGCAACGCCCATAATCAAACCTTTTTTACCAGCCATCATAGGGCCAGGTGTTGCAATATCAGTTGTATTTACAGGATCAGTCATCTGCTTAAAGCCTAAAGTTATTTAATGTTTTCAATTAATTAAAGAGTAAAGTTTACAGAATTCCGCCAAAAAGTGATAACCGGTTTTTTGGAAAAAAGGAATGTTCGAGAAGCAAAGTTAGCCGTCAAATTTTTTCATCACTAATGTTGCATTTGTTCCACCAAACCCAAAGCTATTTGACATGATAGCGTTAAGAGGTACATCCTGGCGTGTTTGAACAATTGGCACATTAGCAAAAGCTTCATCTAGCTCATCAATATGAGCAGATTCGCAAATAAAGTTATTTTCTAGCATCAAGAGCGAATAAATCGCTTCCTGCACACCAGCAGCACCAAGAGAGTGGCCCGTTAATGATTTCGTGCTTGAGATTGGTGGCATATCATCACCGAATACGTCTCGTATAGCTTCAATCTCTTTAAGGTCGCCAATCGGTGTTGATGTCCCGTGCGGGTTGATATAATCAATTTTATCATTCACGCCTTCAAGAGCGATCTTCATACAGCGAGCTGCACCTTCACCAGAAGGAGCCACCATATCAAACCCATCAGAGTTCGCACCATAGCCAATGACTTCAGCGATAATATTCGCGCCGCGAGCTTGAGCATGTTCAAGTGCTTCAAGAACCAACACACCAGCGCCACCAGCAATAACAAAGCCATCACGGTTCGCATCATAGGCACGGCTAGCACGATCAGGAGTATCATTAAAGTTGGATGACATAGCATTCATCGCATCAAATAAAACCGATAAAGTCCAATCAAGCTCTTCACCGCCACCAGCAAACATCACATCTTGTTTGCCCCATTGGATCTGTTCAACCGCATTACCAATACAATGGCTTGAAGTCGAACAAGCAGACGAAATAGAATAGTTGATACCTTTAATTTTGAAGGGCGTGGCTAAAGTCGCAGAGTTCGTGCTCGACATAGACTTTGGAACTTCAAACGGGCCAACTTTTTTAGGTCCACGATTTCTTGTCGTGTCAGCAGCTTTGACGATTGCTTTAGCAGATGGGCCACCTGAGCCCATAATAAGACCAGTACGTTCATGACTGATCTCTTTCTCCTCTAGCCCAGCCTGCGCAATGGCTTCTTCCATTGCCACATAGTTCCAAGCAGCACCCATGCCCATAAAGCGCTTGGCTTTCCGATCAACCAAAGATAAAGCATCTAACGTCGGCGCGCCTTCAACCTGGCTTCTAAATCCAAGTTCAGCATATTGTTCAGCTTTACTTATTCCAGATTTACAATTTTGAAGACTGTCTAAAACTTCGTCTCTATTGTTACCAATGCTGGAGACAATCCCCATACCTGTAATGACAACGCGTCTCATGTCTATTC
>JAJFHW010000073.1 GCA_021775385.1 Hyphomicrobiales bacterium
CCAGGAAAAAAACAACACAAAAAGTGAACCTCTATGAAAAAGTGCAAATTCCAGGATATAAAGAGGCCATTGCTAAGATTAAGCGTTTTTTGGAAGACCAAGAAGTCCTCGCAAAGGCCGCTCAGAAAATTTTAAAAAATAAAAAAATGCGAATACAGACATGATTGTTCCGATGCTTAAATATTCCCTGGTGATTTATCACAAGCAATACGATGCTTTGATTCATAGATTAGGTGAGTTGGGGATCTTTCACGTACAAGCAACAGAAGCCAGGGCCGATGACACCTTGAAACAAATCACCACACAGATTGCTCGCATAGAGAGAGCCAGGGACAACTTGCAAAAACACACATCACCCATAAAAACCAAAGCCCTTGAGCGGCACATGCAATCAGACGAGGAAGTGCTTTCAGAAATTGAATCCCTGATTTCCCAATGGGAAGAACTCAAATTCAAAGAGGCCAGTCTTGCAGCGGAGATAGCGCAAAATCTTCCCTGGCGGAACATCAACAAGGAATACCTTGAAATCCTGCAGAAGCATAACCTGAACGTATTCTGTTTCGCTTGTCATAAAATGCACTTCAAGGATGCATGGAAAGAACAGTATATGCTGGAAGTAGTTGGTCGTCACCGCGATATGGTCTTTTTTATGATCCTGGCTCCAAACCATGAGCGCGTACAGGTGGAGGCGGAAGAAGTAACCCTGCCGGAACATGAATGGGATGATTTGCTTTCCAAGCAAAATGCGATATGCAATGACATGGATAAGGTTCAAAAGCAACTGAGCTTTATGGCCCACCATTATTTCGGCCGGCTTCAGGAAAAACTAACCACCCTTGAAGAATCGCTCGCGATCGAAAAAGTTTTGCTGAGTTCACTGGAAACCAGTGAGGGAAAGATATTGATACTCGAGGGCTTTATTCCAGAGTCCAAAGAACAACAGTTGATACACCTGTTGGATGAGCATACCGTGACCTACCTTAAGAAGAAGCCGCTTAGTGATGATGCGCCGCCCATACAACTGATGAATAATCGCTTTTCCCGTTTGTTTGAGCCCCTTGGTAAGTTATTTTCCTTGCCCTCATATAAGGACATGGATCTTACGCCCTTCTTTGCTCCGTTTTTTTTGTTGTTCTTTGGGTTTTGTCTAGGCGATGCAGTTTACGGACTTTTGATAATGCTGGTGGCAACCCTTTTTAAGCGCAAAAAGAAATATCAGGCCCATAAACCTTTGCTTACGCTCGTACAATTTTTTGGCTTGGCAGCAATAATCGTAGGTACCGTAACCGGAACGTTTTTAGGCGTAAATCATGATGGTATTGACCTAGGATCTTATCACTCCCTTTTTCTGGATCAACATCAGTTATTCTACGTGGCCATCGCACTTGGAATATTCCAGATATTATTCGCGCAGGCATTGCAAGCATATCACCGAATGACCACGCAGGGATTTTTATACGGCTTAGTACCCATTGGGTGGATGCTGGTGATATTGAGTGTAATTGATTTGAGCGTGGCTCAATATATCCCTTTCGTGTCCGGCAATACTGTTTACGCTGGTTTGGCGCTCATAATTCTGTTTGCCGACCCGAAAGCCGGCATACTTAAAGGACTTGGGAAAGGCATCTGGAGCCTGTATGGAATTACCGGGTTGTTTGGCGATGCGCTTTCTTATATCCGGTTGTTTGCCCTAGGCGTATCCAGCAGCATTCTTGGCCTTGTAATCAACAGCATGGCATATGATGCGCTTGGCCTGTCCTATTTCGGATGGTTTTTCTTTATTGTAATCCTGGTAATCGGGCATAGCCTGAACCTGGGCGTTGCTGCGCTGGGTGCATTTGTGCATCCCTTGCGACTCACCTTTGTAGAGTTTTATAAAAATGCCGGCTTTGAAGGTGGCGGAAAAGAATATAAACCATTTTTTATCAACCAGAAATAAGTTTAAAATCATGACAAATCTGCTTATTGCTTATCTCGGCCTGGCCTTGATGATTAGCCTTCCCGGAATCGGAAGCGCCATTGGCGTTTCAATTGGTGCAAACGCCACGGTTGGCGCCTTGAAGAAGAGAGATGATGCCTTTGGAAATTACATGCTGCTGAGCGCGCTACCAGGAACACAGGGACTTTACGGCTTTGCAGCCTTCTTTATTTTTAATACCAAGGGCATACTCACACCTGATATCACAATTGTTCAGGCCATAAGCTTTCTTGCTGCGGGCCTGATTCTTGGTAGCGTGGCGCCATTTTCGGCAGCCAAGCAAGGTCAAATTTGCGCCAACGGGATCGCTGCCATTGCTTCCGGTAATGATGTATTTGGTAAGACCATGATTCTTGCAGTGTTTCCGGAGCTTTATGCAATCCTTGCCTTTGCTGCGGCTTTCCTCATCAGTAACGCGATTTGAATGATGTGGAGAAAAAAGTTTATTTTATTGAAGTGGCTCTCTTCACCTGTACAACCTGGTTAGAATTAAGTTCTGATGAGGGCTGATTTTAATCAAGCTCAGGCGCAGCGTTCCTAATACGACCAAAAATGTGAAACTTTGGGTTCTTTTTATGGTTTGCACAAAAAGATATAGTAATGAAATTGCAGCAATTTACGGGCGAGGAGCTCAAGATTTTTCTGATTTCTTTAAAGAATGCACATGAATTTTTAGAGTATGACAGAAAGGAATTCATTAAATCGATGCCAAGTGGTGCGAAAATTTTGGATTGTGGTTGCGGGCCTGGACAGGATTCAGAAGCTTTTGCAAAGCTTGGATTTAATGTGACGGGTATAGATATTACTCCCAAGTTTATAGAAATGGCTTCTAGGCGGGTTCCAGACGCAAACT
>JAJFHW010000074.1 GCA_021775385.1 Hyphomicrobiales bacterium
TGCTAACATTGAAGTCGATGTTTATGCTGGCATTAAACACAAATTTGGTGCTGTTGAAGCTGATCTTGGTGTAATCTATTATGCTTACCCAGGCGCTGAAGATGCTGGTGCTGAACTTGATTACGTTGAAATTAAATTCGGTGCAAGCGGCAACCTGACTGAAAATATTGGACTTAGCGGTACACTTTACTACTCACCTGAATATACCGGTGAAACTGGTGAAACTCTAACATATGAAGGCGGCGTTACTGTTGCTCTTGGTACATATGGCCGTTTCTCACCTACATTCTCAGCTACTTTAGGTTACACAGATTTCCTAGATGCTGCATTTGAAGACGGTTCTTACACATACTGGAACGCTGGTGTTGAAGTTGGCTTTGCTGAAAAGTTCACTCTTGATCTTCGTTACTGGGATACAGATGTTGACAACACAAACACTTTCTTAGGTGAAGATGGAACAGATGAGCGCTTTGTAGCAACTGTTTCTGCTAGCTTCTAAGTTAATCATTCGAAAAAAGACTTTTCTCCAAAGAAGAACGGGGCTTCATATTTTGAAGTCCCGTTTTTTTCTAAGTTTTTCATTCAATATCACGATGAATTGTAATCGTGTGAATATCACGAATCAGATATATTTGATATTCGAGTTTATCATTTGAAACAATCAGTTCTTGCGGTAGCTGATTTAAATTTTTCAGTCATTGTTTATTGGCTTTGAAATTATTTCTCTTACTCACTTTTTTTACTTATTTTTTTATTATCAATTTTTACTGGGGGTTACCTATGAGGTACAATTTTTTAGCAGGCGCAGTAGCAGTTTTTTCTACTGCTTTATTGCTTGGTACTGCATCAGCTCAAGCTGGTGATTTATTCAATCGTGGGGGCAGCTTAAAAGATGCTCCTGTTGTTCATTCAGATCGTCCTGAATTATCTGCAAATGTTGCAATTACGTCTGATTATGTTTTTCGTGGAATTTCTCAAACAGAAGAAAACCCTGCCATTCAAGGTGGTTTTGATGCCACATATAAAATGTTCTACGCAGGTGTTTGGGCGTCTAACCTAGACTTTGGATCTGATGGAAATGGCAATGATGTTGCGAATATCGAGATTGATATTTACGCTGGTCTAAAACGCAAATGGCGGAACACTGAATTTGACCTTGGTGTCATTTATTATGCTTACCCTGGAGCTGAAGATGCTGGTGCTGAACTAGATTATGTTGAGCTTAAATTTGCTTCATCGACAGAACTTACAGACCGTATCACATTCAACTCTTCAACTTATTGGTCACCTGATTATACTGGTGAAACGGGTGATGTGATTACATCTGAGTGGCAAGTTGCTATTGCTCTTGGTGAATATCGTGGTATGAAACCAACTTTCTCAGCTCTAATTGGTTATGTTGATTTTCTTGATGATGAATTTGAAGGTGATTCATACGCGTATTGGAATGCTGGTGTTGAGATTGGTTTGAATGACAAGTTCACTTTGGATTTGCGTTATTGGGATACTGATATCGCTGATGACCATCCTGTACTTGGTGATAACGCCGATGAACGTTTCGTAGGTACTGTTTCTGCTAGCTTCTAAAAAGAATTCACTCAGAATTTCTGAAATATGTTTACAAAAACAAAAAACGAGGCTTTTTTCAAAGCCTCGTTTTTTTTTGATCTTTTCTTCGACTGATTATTGTTTCAAGAACAATCAGATGCCTTTATCTCACTGGTGGTAAATAAACCTTTGGCAAGCGGCATAATTTCTTTTGATATTCGTTTTGGCCACAGGCAGTTAGTTTGCCACCTTTATCATAACAAATACGAATTTCCTTCAAGCGGCGTTTGCCACACACAATTGAAATCATCTCAGGTTTCATTTCAGGGTTTGCAATGAGAAAATCATTTTCGATTTCTTTTGGAGACAAAAGCAGTGGTTTGCTAGGTTTTTGATATCTTGGAGGAATTTTCACGCTGTTATACAGGTTGCGCGACAATTTATAATAGCCTTCAGGTGTAAGACCTGAGCAAGTACCATGTTTTTTATATTCGTGAATGATCAAACCTTTTGACGGCATGATATCCAGCATGGATTGAATGACTTCTCTTGAAATCCATGGGTTCTTTTTTGTTCTACAACTTTGTGGCCAGCCTTTTTTATATTGTGGCCAAACGCCATGTAGAACAAATGAATAAGGACGACCGGATGTACATTGTGGTTCGCGCTTATGTTTACCCGCGGTTTCACAATAAGTTGGAGACCAGGAAAGAACCAAATCATAATAATCAAAACGGCCAGCTACATGTTTTTGATTTCTAGAATAGCGCTTTTCAGAGTTGTATTTATTACCATAGTCGCGCGCTGTTGCTTGCTCTGTCTCAGGTTTGAAATGCGATGTGGCCCAAAGACCTGCTATTGCTAATAGCGATAATAGTATTTTCTGCACGGGGCGCTTCATACTAAATTTCCCTCTTATTTATTCGGCTTTATCCATTTTTAATAGCCATGTTTTTTCATATTTTTCAATTAGTTTTGCAATTATGCTTATCTATCAGATTAAATTAGCCACTTTTAAGGCAAAGCTTTGAACTAAGGCCACTTCTTTTAAATGATCGAACCGGCCGGAGGCTCCGCCGTGGCCAGCTTCCATATTAGTTTTTAAGCAAAGGTTATTTTTATCTGTTTTCGTGTCACGTAGTTTTGCAACCCATTTTGCAGGCTCCCAATAGGTGACACGAGGATCTGTTAAGCCGGCCATGACAAGCATTGAAGGATAGTCTTGCGCTTTGACATTATCATATGGCGAATAACTCTTAATGCGCTCATACGCTTCCTTGCTCTCGATTGGGTTACCCCACTCTGGCCACTCTGGCGGTGTTAATGGCAAGGTATCATCAAGCATGGTGTTCAGCACATCGACAAACGGAACTTCTGCGATAATACCTGCGAACAAATCTGGGTTCATGTTCACAACGGCGCCCATTAGCATGCCACCGGCTGAACCACCATGAGCAACGATATTGCCATTAGTTGTAAAATTTTCTTTTACAAGATATTCACCTGCTGAAATGAAATCTTTAAAACTATTTGTCTTGTGTTCCATTTTGCCATTTTTGTACCAATTGTAGCCTTTTTCCTTACCGCCGCGGATGTGTGCTATGGCGTAAATAAAGCCGCGATTAACGAGGCTTAAATGGTTGGCGTAAAAACCGGCTGGCATTGAGATACCGTATGATCCATAGCCATATAGAAACAAGGGAGCTGAACCATCGAGCGGTGTGTCTTTACGATAGAGCAGAGTGACCGGAATTTTCTCTCCATCATGGGCGTCTGCCATCACTCTTCTTGTGACGTAATCCTCGATTGTGTGACCTGATGGAACTTCTTGCGTTTTTCGCAATACGCGTTCTTTTGTATTCATATTATAATCAAATATTTGCGCTGGCGTGGTCATTGACGAATAAGTGAAGCGAATTAAATCTGTTTTAAATTCATAACCACTTGAAAGTCCTAATGAATAGGCTTCTTCATCAAATTCAATCGCATGAGACGAATTTGTTTCAAGGTCACGTATGACAATACGTGGGAGACCATTTTCACGCTCGAGATGCACCATGTAATCAGCGAAGATATTGATATCTATTATTAAACGACCTGGTTGATGGTCGATTAGATCTTGCCAGTTTTCCATTGCTGTTTGATCAACAGATGTCGTTACAATTTTAAAATCTTCCGCATCATCTTTGTTGGTGAGGATGTATAGAGTGCCTTCTCGCTCTTCTATGGAATATTCATGCCCGCTTATGCGTGCTGCAACACATTTTGGTGCGCCCTTTGGATTATCTGCATCGATTAAGTGCCATTCTGATGTTTCGTGACCGGAGGCATTAATGACCATATATTTGTTTGATTGGGTTGTCCCAATGTTAACAAAAAAGCCTGGGTCTTGCTCTTTGTAGACCAATTCATCAGTTGTATCTGCTGCGTTAATTAAGTGTCTGAATACAAAGGCTGGGCGGTGGTTGTCATCTCTTTGAACATAATAAAGAGTTTGGCTATCGTTGCCCCAACAGATGTTTCCTGTTGTTTTTTCTATGGTTTGTTCGCGATCCTGGCCTGTTTTCACATCCCTAATATAGGCTGTGTAGTATTCGGAACCTTTGTCATCGACTGACCAAGCGATAAGTTCATGATTTGGGCTGTGACTGATGCCACCAAATTGGAAATAAGCTTTGCCTTGGCTTAATTTGTTTCCATCAAGCAGAATAGCTTCTTCGCCCGTTACGTTATGTTTTCGGCAATATAAAGGGTGTTCGCCATCTTGAACATAAGAGATATAATAACTCCATTCCCCATCAGGTTGAGGGACAGAGCTATCATCTTGTTTGATACGTCCTTTTAATTCTTCAAATAACGTACTTTGCAATGGTGAGGTATCTTTTAACGTTTCCTCTGTATGGGCATTTTCAGCTTCTAAGTACGCTCTGATTTCGTCATCTAATTTAGATGGGTTTGTCATGACTTCTTGCCAATTATCTGCGCGTAGCCAGTGATAGGGGTCTTCGTAACTAAGACCATGATGTGAGTTTGAAATTAGTCGTTTTTCGGCTTTTGGTGCAGACAGAGTGCTCATAGATTCGTCCTGAAAATTGAAAGTGCCTAATATTGGATTGTGATCCTAAAAAATCACATAAAATGATTTGAACTGTTGGTTCTATCATTATTGAACCCGTATCGCTAGCCGATTGATGACTGATTTTTGTATTTTTTACCGTGGTTTGAGCCTATTAAGATGAATACCAATTGTTTTGTTTGGGATAACCTACTCTCTCTCAGAGCAATGGCTTGAAATTTAAAAAAAATCATTGCTATTGTTTGGGTTGAAAAGTTTGAAATGAGCGATATTTTTAATCTCGCTTCTTTTTATTATAATTCCATTTTTATTCTAGTTTCAGAACGTGTCTTGAATTCTTGAAGAAATTATTGGCCGACATTAACCGCAGACCAAAACTAAGTGCAAACTTTAAAGGCTGTACGTTATTTTAAAATAGGTTTTTCTGAATTTTTGAGTTCAGTATCTTTTTGTATCTTTCTGTATTTTTTTGTATCCTTGTTCAATTATTTTGTTCAGTTGATTAATGATTTTACCGGTCTTTCGATTTGTTCTCGCTTACATTGCTGGTTTTAACCTGAACTAAAGAGGATTCTTGTGATCGGCTATTTGGTTCTCACTCCTTTTTTGGCGGCACTTCTTGCGCCAGTGCTTGTTCTTCTCATAGGTCATCGGGCGAGCTGGATTTTAGCTTTGGTTCCTGGCTATTTGCTGTATCGTTTTTTCGACTTTGTCCCTGCTGTGGCCAAAGGGGAAACCGTTTTACAATCCCATGAATGGCTCTCTGGATTTGGCATTAATTATTCCTTTATGATTGATGGACTTAGCCTTACTTTTGCATTCCTAATCTTAGGTATTGGCTTTTTCATTGTTATCTATGCTGGCGGTTATTTAAAAGGCCATCAACATCTCGGTCGTTTCTTAGCTGTTTTATTAGCATTTATGGGCTCCATGCTTGGGTTGGTTGTCTCAGACAATCTTATTACCCTGTTTGTGTTTTGGGAGCTGACGTCAATTACCTCTTTCCTTCTTATTGGGTTTGATAATGAGCGCGAAGCTTCACGGCGCGCCGCCTTACAAGCCTTGATCATCACCGGTCTGGGTGGGTTGGTGATGTTGGCCGGTTTTGCTCTTCTTGGCCTTGTTGGTGGGACTTTTGAGCTCTCTGAATTGCTCTCCAAGGGTGATGTTATTAAAGAGCATGGACTTTACAGCCTGATCTTTTGGTTGGTTATGGCTGGTGCGTTTACCAAATCGGCTCAAGTTCCGTTCCATTCCTGGTTGCCTAACGCCATGGAAGCGCCAACTCCAGTTTCAGCTTATTTGCACTCTGCGACTATGGTGAAAGCCGGTGTATTTCTTCTTATGCGGACTTATCCGATGCTTGGTGAAACTGAGCTTTGGGAGACTGTTTTGCCGCTATTTGGTGGTGCGACCTTGCTTGTTGGTACCGTGCTTGCCGTTCGCGATAAAGATATGAAGTTAATGTTGGCCTATACGACGGTTGCCTCGCTAGGACTTCTTGTCTTGATGCTTGGTGTTGGTGGTGAGAGGGCCATTGAAGGAGCTGTGCTTTATCTTATTGCTCACTCTTTCTTTAAAGGGGCTTTGTTCATGGTGGTTGGCACCGTGGATCATGAGGCTGGAACTCGACAGATTGATAAGCTTAGCGGCCTTCGCAGCGCTATGCCCATCACAGCCCTGGCTGCTGCCCTTGCTGCACTTTCAATGTGCGGTCTTCCGCCCTTTATTGGCTTCTTGGCTAAAGAATCAATTTATCATTCCTTGACCCATGGTGGCTTGCATGAATGGGTAATAGCGATCGTTGCTATTGTAGGGAATGCACTGATGTTTGGTGTTGCGGCGAGCATTGCCATTCGTCCCTTTATGGGTAAGTGGATTGATCCACCAAAGGCTGTGCATGAGGGGTCATTGATGCTGTTCCTTGGGCCGTTGATTTTATCAATCACTGGCATAGTCACCGCTGTATTTGCCCTTCAATTTATGCAAGCGCATTTCTTCGCGCCAATGGTAAGCGCCGTTGCTGGCAAAGAGGTCACTCTTGATTTGCATCTATGGCATGGGATTAACCCAGCGCTTATTTTGAGTGTTGTTACTGTTGGTTTGGGAATTGGTGTTTTTGCTTTCACAGCTGAACTGAAAAAGTTTTTTGATAAGGTCTTAAACTTTATCAATTGGGGGCCTGATAAAGGGTTTGACCAAGCCATTTGTTTCCTTACTTGGTTTGCTGGGCATTTCACACGCATTTTACAAACAGGTGAAATTCGCACCTACATGCGGATCACCTTTTTAATTACAGCTCTTACGATGCTTGTGCCTATGTATTCACTTAATATTTGGCCGAAAATGCCAGAGTTTCCTGAACTACGATTGTGGGAAATTGGTGTTTTTGTGATCCTGGCGGTTGGTCTGTTACAAGTTGTGTTTGCCAACACCCGCCTCACAGCCATTATCTCTCTAGGCATACAAGGTTTCTCTGTGGCTCTTATCTTTATGTTGTTTGGCGCACCAGACTTATCTTTTACTCAATTTATGGTTGAAACCCTTTCTGTTGTGATTATTGCTCTTGTGCTCACACGCTTGCAACTCATGAAGCAAGACCGGCGGAGCACAATCTCTCTACTATTTGATGGGCTTGTGGCCATTAGTGTTGGTGTTGGTATGGGCGCATTGTTGATGAATATCACACAGCTGCCGCTTGATATGCGCCTTTCCGAGTTTTTCTCAACTTACTCAGCTGCGATTGCTCATGGTCGTAACATTGTGAATGTTATTCTGGTTGACTTCAGAGCGATTGATACACTTGGCGAAATTACTGTTGTGCTTATAACCGGTGTCTCTGCACTTGCCCTCATTCGGGTTAAAGCAATTCCAGATAATAAAACAAAAACATCTAAAGGCTCCCAAGCGCTTAAGGAGACTTCATGAACACTCTGATTTTAAGAACCATTGTCCCGCTGCTAACCGGCTTAATGGTTATCTACTCTATTGTTGTTTTACTTGCTGGGCATAATGACCCTGGTGGCGGGTTTATTGGCGGGCTCATTGCGGCGTCAGCTTTTGCGCTTTATGGCATTGCTTGTGGTGTAGCGCCGGTGCGCCGTGCGCTTTATTTTCACCCTATTTCAATTGCAGCTTTTGGCATGCTTCTCTCTGCTTTAAGTGGTGTAATCTCTTTATATAAAGGCGTACCTTTCCTTACTGGTTTGTGGTGGTTCCCAGAAATTGCAAAAGGAGTTGAAGTGCCTTTGTCTACTCCGTTGATGTTTGACATAGGTGTTTGGCTTGTTGTTGTTGGCTCGCTTGTGACCATTGCTCTAGCGTTAGAAGAGAAGGAGTAAAGACACATGGAAAGCTATCTTTCAATTTTAGTTGGTCTTTATTTTGCCTGTAGTGTTTATCTTTTACTATCGCAAAGTTTGGTGCGCATTCTCATTGGCATTGCCTTGCTTGGCAATGGTGTGAACCTTCTTATTTTCACATCTGGCCGCATCACAAGAGGTGTTCCCCCCATTATTGAAAAAGGGGCAAAGGTAGCTGAAGCGTCGATTGCTAATCCGCTTCCGCAAGCGCTTATTCTTACTGCGATTGTGATCTCCTTCGCCTTGTTTGCTTTTGTGCTTGTACTTTCTTATAGGGCTTATCAAGAAATTGGGACCGATGACACAGCCAAGATGCGTATTGCAGAACCGATTGAACCGTCTCATTTGCCAAAAGGGTATTAATTTATGAAAACCATCTCTACAGAAGGGGCGATGCTGCAAACTGTAACTGCTGCAATTGATTGGTACATTCTGGCGCCGGTTGTAATCCCACTGGTGACGGCTGCGATTTTGATCATTTTCAGACGCTCTGTCGGGCTGCATCCTTACATTGCACTCTTAGCACTTGCTGGTAATATCTATGCCAGTTTTGAGCTTCTAATGAAGGTGAAGCTGGAAGGGCCCCTGGCTATGACCATGGGCAATTGGTTGCCGCCATTTGGCATAACTTTTACCGCAGATTTCCTCGGCGCAATATTAACCCTGACGTCCTCATTAGCTGTATTTTGTGTGGCTCTTTATGGCATGGGCGATGCTTCATCAAGGGAGCGCAGGTTTGGGTTTTATCCGCTTATTCTTACGCTTTTAGTTGGTGTCAATGGCTCTTTTTTAACCGGAGATATTTTCAACCTTTACGTTTGGTTTGAAGTGTTTGTGATTTCTTCTTTTGGCCTAATCGTACTTGGGGGCACGCGCAAACAGTTGGATGGCGCGGTTAAATATTGTTTCTTAAGTTTGATTGCGACGACACTGTTTCTAATTGCTACAGGCTATCTTTATGGACTTTATGGCACTTTGAACATGGCGGACCTCAGTAAGATCGTTGCACCTTTGAAATTCGAAGGCCCTTTGGTTGTTGTCTCTGGCCTTTTTCTTCTTGCCTTCTCAATGAAAGCTGCAGCATTTCCTTTGTACTTCTGGCTGCCGGCTTCGTATCATACACCTAAGATTGTTGTATCAGCTCTGTTTGCTGGCTTGTTAACTAAGGTTGGGGCTTATTCTCTTCTTCGAACTTTTACGATCATCCTTCCTGTTGCTGGTGACAGCTGGCTAATGGGTGTGATGTTTTATGTAGGCGTGGGGACTGCTATTTGCGGTGCATTGGGTGCAGTGGCTCAAACGGATTTGCGCCGGTTGTTTAGTTTTCTTCTGGTTGCCTCTATTGGTTTCATGCTCATTGGTATTTCTATTGGAACTGAGACCGCCCTCACGGCGACTATATTCTACATGGTCCACTCTATTCTCATCATGACGGCTTTGTTCCTTGTTGCCGGTGTTATTTATGAGCATCGCGGTAGCCTTGATTTGCGCTCTCTTTCTGGCATGAACAAAGACTTACCTTTTTTAAGCTTATTGTTTTTAGGTTTGGGCTTTGTTGCCATGGGCTTTCCACCTTTCTCTGGTTTCTGGCCTAAATTTGTTTTGATTTCAGAGACAATCAAGCAAGAAGCTTATGTTGGTACATTTGCTATCATCTTTAGCAGTTTTCTCTCTATCATTTCACTCGGGCGGGCTTTTGCTTTTGGGTTTTGGCGACCACTTACGCCAAACGCCGAAGATGAAGTTGCAGCACAAGCGAAGAAACTTTCGGTATATTCGAAACTGCAATATTTACCCGTTTTACTACTTATGATTTTAGTGACAATCGTTGGTATTGCTCCTGGTTTCTTATTTGACCTTTCTTCTATGGGAGCCAAGGGGCTTGTTGATACCAGCTCTTATATTGCAGCCGTTTTTGGAGGTGCTTCATGAACAAGATTTTTCTAATCAATGTTTTACTGGCCTTTACCTGGTGTGCTGTTCAAGGCTCTTTTACATTTATCAACCTGATCTTTGGTTTTTTTATTTCCAGTGCTGCGCTTTGGCTCATTAGAGAACAATTTGGCACCTCGAAATATTTTAACAGAACTTGGCTTATTCTTGGATTGATCGTTTTGTTTTTGAAAGAGCTGTTCATGTCTGTTTTGCGGGTGGCATGGCTGGTTCTAAAACCTGGTCAATCCTACAAACCAAGTTTTATCTCTTTCCCGCTAACAGTTGACGCGCCGCATGAAATAACTTTGCTTGCTAATCTGATCACTTTAACGCCTGGCACACTTAGTGTTGATGTGTCTGATGATAATAAAACGCTTTATATTCATTGTATTGATGTGGATGACGTTGAAGCGCTGCGCAAAGATATTGCTGAAGGATTTGAGCGCAAAATTTTGGAGGCCTTAAGATGACGCCGCAAGAATTTTTTGAACTCTCTATCTATATTTCGTTTGGTCTCACCATTATTGCTTTCCTTTTTACAATCCTCAGATTGATTTTAGGAACAACTCTAGCAGACCGTATTCTATCGCTTGATATGCTAGTGACATTAGGGATTGGCTTCATCGCCATCTTTACCCTTCATACCGGTTTTTATGCATATCTTGATATGGCGATTGCGTTAGGGTTGGTTGGGTTTTTGGCAACTGTTGCTTTTGCTCGTTTGCTTATGCACCGCGGTGAGACGAACGATACACCAGCTGGTGACAAGCTAGAAGACATTGAAGATGGTGATGGTTCTCAAGAAGTTAAGACAAGTGGAGGGACAAACTGATGCTGGATATTTTTCTCGGGTGTCTTTTAATTGCTGCTGCAATTTTTAATTTGATCGCCGCTATTGGTTTGCTTCGATTACCTGATGTTTATACACGAATGCATGCAGCAAGTAAGGCGGGGACATTTGGCTCTGGCTTAATGCTTGTTACAATTGCAATTCATGCAGGTGAAATTAACATTGCATCTCGTGCTCTTGCCGGTGTGGCCTTCTTTTTATTAACCGCACCTATCTCCGCTCACCTGCTTGCTCGCGCGGCTTATGTGGCTGGAATTGAGCCCTGGAGCGGCACCGTTAGGGATGACCTTAAGGGACATTACAAAGATAAGCAGGGTCATTTGAGCAGTGACGAGGAATAGGAATAGTTTTGATTATATCTCTCGCGGCTATTTTTTTAGTGGTACTTCAGGTTGCCCATTAGTAACCGCGCTTCTTAGTCGTGCTTCGGTTGCCCACTAGCAACCGCACTTCTTAGTCGTGCTTCGGTTGCCCACTAGCAACCGCACTGATGTCATATCAGGCTGTCTGAAAGAGACCTAGCTATCTTCGTATGGAAAGTCGCGAAAAGACGAAAAGCCACTTTGCAGATAAATGCAAAGCGGCTTTTTTATTCAATCCATTAGACTTAAGCTAATGCGCAACAATTAGGTTTTAGATTAATCTCCTAAGATTAACCTTGGCGCGCTTTAAATCTTGGGTTTGTTTTGTTAATTACATAAAGGCGGCCACGACGACGTACAACGCGGTTATCCCGATGGCGCTTTGCAAGCGACTTAAGTGAATTTCTGATCTTCATTGTTTTTAATCCGAATATCGTAAGTTAAATATGGCCCTATTACGTTAATTCGTTTGTTTCTACGCCTTCTAGCACCCTAATTAATCACAATATTTTGAAATCATTCAAAATTAATAACCCACTGAATTCAGTGCTATATTAAAGAATGACTTATTGGATTAAGGCATACCTAATTTAGTGTAGAAAGTAAACGACCGCTTTAGGTCTAATATCTGCGTCATTAACGATTAAGCGTTAAAAAAACGAGCAATCGTACAAAAAACAGAGGCCAGCTAAAAAAACTGGCCTTTTCTAGGGGTTTAATGACATAGACATCAAAAATTGTCAACTAGGCTCTACCCCCAGATTTACATATATCCGATTTTCTTGAACAGTTTAATTTAGATTAAAGACTGTCATTCATCCTTATTCTATAAATACATATCTGATCTACGGAGACAGAGCCTTTAATGGGCCTTAAATGAGAATAAATATGTATCTTTTAATACATTCTATATTAAAGTATGTTTTGAACAGCTAATTCAATCAGGACCTTACATGCGCTTAACAGTTCACACAGACTATGCCATTAGAACCCTCATTTTTCTAGCTATCCGTAATGATAAATTAGCTACGATTAGTGATATTTCTGAGCAATATCAAATTTCAAAGAATCATATGATGAAAGTTGCTCAAGAGCTTGTTCATCATAAATTTGTTATTAGTGAACGTGGGCGCAATGGTGGTCTTCGTTTAGCCTGTCCTCCTTCTGAAATTAACCTTGGCGACGTCATTCATAAAATGGAAGCAGATTTTCACCTTGTTTCCTGTCTTGATCCTCTAAAAAATAACTGCAAAATAGCAGGTAATTGCGGTGCTCAAACTATTATGCATGAGGCAATTTCTGCTTTTATTGATGTCTTTCGTCAATATACTCTTGAAGATGCTGTTATTAATGAAAAAAAACTCAAGAAAATGTTTCTCACGGAACTTGAGATTAGTGACACATAAAGAGTTTTATCTCTTGCTGACAGAGTGTTCTTTTAAAATACTTCATACCATATCTTCTGTGTGCAAGGCTCACAGGCATATCGCTTAATGATAGTGGCTATGATATTTATTTCCAATGTTAAGAGCGCGGGAAATTCTCAAAAAAACATTTGGTTATGATGATTTTCGCAGCCACCAAGCTTCAGTGATTGAAACATTGATTGGCGGCGGCGATTGCCTCACCCTTATGCCTACTGGCGGGGGGAAATCCCTTTGCTATCAGATCCCTGCCCTTGTGCGCCCGGGAACTGGCATAGTTGTCTCTCCGTTGATTGCTTTGATGCAAGATCAAGTTGACGCTCTTATTCAACTGGGTGTTAAGGCCGCTTTTTTAAACTCCACGCAAACACAAGTCCAGCAACGCGAAGTTCAGGAGCAATTGCTCAATGGCTCTTTGGACCTTCTCTATGTTGCACCGGAGCGATTACTTTCAAATCGAATGCTCGAGCTATTGGCAAGCGCCGACCTATCCCTCTTTGCGATTGATGAAGCTCACTGTGTTTCCCAATGGGGGCATGATTTCAGACCTGAATACCAACAGCTTTCAACATTAGCAGACCTCTTTCCCCATGTGCCGCGCATTGCCTTGACTGCAACAGCAGATCAAAGAACTAAAGCTGAGATAGTTGAGCAGTTACGTTTAACAGGTGCTGCTCAATTTATTGCAAGTTTTGACCGCCCGAATATCCGTTATACAATTGCAGAAGGTGGGAGCAACCGGGAACAGCTTTGGCGTTTTTTAGAGGCTGAACATACCACTGACGCCGGTATCATTTATTGTTTATCTCGCAAAAAAGTTGAAGAAACAGCTGAGTGGCTTTCAAAAAAAGGTCGCACAGCTCTTCCTTATCATGCTGGTATGGATGCTGCCATCCGCCGAGAGTCGCAAACACGTTTCTTGAGAGAAGATGGCATTGTGATGGTTGCAACCGTTGCTTTTGGTATGGGGATTGATAAGCCCGATGTTCGTTTTGTTGCTCATTTAAATTTACCAAAATCGATTGAATCTTATTATCAAGAAACCGGACGTGCCGGACGTGATGGTGAGCCGGCTAATAGCTGGATGGCCTATGGCCTCAATGACGTGATTACTTACCAGCAATGGATTGAAAACTCTGACGCTGGTGATGTGCAGAAGCGGGTTGAGAGGCAAAAACTAGATGCCCTCCTTGGCTTATGCGAAGCAACGACTTGCCGGCGGGAACATCTGCTTACTTATTTTGGCCAAGAACCTGATTTTGAACAAAAAACAGAAGAGACACTGGAAGAACGCGACACACAAGACACTCAGGGGAACAGTAGAAACTGTGGCAATTGTGATAACTGCATTTCACCACCTGAGACATTTGATGGACTTCAGCTTGCTCAAAAAGCCCTTTCAACTGTTTATCGAACAGGGCAACGTTTTGGCGTTTCCTATCTGATAAAAGTTTTGCTTGGCACCACTGATGAGCGCATCATTCAGAACAATCATGACCAGGTCTCAACGTTTGGTATTGGAAGTGATATTAGTGATAAAGAGTGGCGTAGTATTTTCAGGCAACTTATTGCACGTGGGTTTTTATTATCTGACCATGATAAATATGGTGGCCTTAGATTAAGCGAAACGTGTCGTCCACTCTTAAAGGGAGAGGGTATGTTTCAGTTGAGGCGCTTGCGCCTCACGGCTAAATCTAAACGATCAAGTCGTGCTAAAGACACGAAAATCCCAGCAGCTGACAAACCTTTATGGGATGCTTTAATTGAGCTTCGAACAGAATTAGCCGCAACACAAAAGGTTGCTCCTTATGTTATTTGTCATAACCGCACTTTTGAGGAACTGGTTACTGTACGGCCGAAAACAACAACTGGACTTTATAATATAACGGGACTCGGCGAGAGTAAGATTGGTCGGTATGGGGAAGACTTTTTAAAGGTCATCAAAGCTCACCCTCCTTTAACAGCACTTGATAATAAGCTCTCTGATACAGTGAACCAGACCTTACTTTTGCATCTACAAGGTTGTAAACCTGACGTTATTTCAGAAAAACGTAGCATTGGCATTTCGACCATTTATGATCATTTTGCGGATGCCATTGAAGGTGGTGTTCTTGAGATCAAAGACTTGCAAGAAATTGATGAAATTGCCATTGTTGAAATTAGTCAGGCTTTTGAAGAACAAAATATATTTGAAACGGGTCAATTGAAACCAAGTTATGAAGCGCTTGAAGGGCGTTATAGCTATGGCATTTTGAAATGTGTACTGGCTGAAAAAGCCCTCAGTGCTTAAGCTAAAATTTATTACCTCATTAACGCCATCCAAAAAATTCTCAAAAAAAACACCTACTGGTATAGGAACTCCAGCAGGTGCAGTTTAGTTAGGAGAGTTTAATGATCAAGAAAAGAAGTCATGAAAGTTTAAGACTTCTTTTGTTTTTGTATTTTGGAAATTAATATTTCCAACCGACACCCATGATAAATTTCTCAGTGTCTGTAGCAAACTGATCTGCATTGTAGTTTGCGTATTTGGCCTCTACATATACACCTCTTCTTAAAGGCATTTTTGCGTAGAAATCAAATTCTGTGCCGTAGTCAATTGAACCTTCTTCAGACTTGAAGTCGTGATATTGAGCTTTAAGAAGTAGCCCATTGAAGATTGATAGTTGACCAGGTGCGTTTTTGACTTTGTATGTCACATCAACATAAAAATCTTCCAACCCATTTTCTGGGGTTACTAGGAACTTATCAGCAAAACCATTGAATTTATGCAATGTGGCTAATGGTGTTCTAAAGCGTCCTACTGTATCATCGTCAGCGCCTAGAACTTCATAACCTACTGTTGTCTTTAAGCCAGATTTAGATACGCCAAGTGCAAGATGATAGTAGTCGGCTTCATACTCTAATGTGTTGCTACCATAATCTTCCTGGTGAGCATATTCAGCATAGTAATGTAAACCGTAGCCTGCATATTCTCTTTTACCTTTAAGTGAGATACCGTATGTCGCGTTTGAATTTGCAGGGCTGTCTTCATCAAAGTCGAGTAAAAACCCATAACCTTTTACAACACCTACACCGTTGATTTTATAACCTGCATGTAGAATATGGCTTTCACTATCCCAATCACCATTTGGTGAATCATTACCAAAAATACGGTTCACTTTATCAATGTAACCATATGTAAGTGTGAGACCAGGAATTGATGTGTTTTTTACCAGCCCTGCGTCAAATGTTTGATTGTTTTGGCGCCAGCCAACGTGACCGACAAAGCGGTGGTTGTCTACAGTGATCACTTGGCGACCAATTTTGGCAACAGTTCCAGGTAGACCTGCATATTGCATGTATAGTTGGTTTAACTCATGTGACTTGACATCAGCAACAACAGGGAATTGAGACTTTCCGTTAATTGTGTTGTTAAACTCATCACCAAAGACGTTTGTTACAGCTTCAAACTCAACACCTAGTGTTAAACCATAAAAGCTACCAGATTTCCATCCAACCCGGCTTCTTAATGTTGATGCATTTGCTTCCTCTGCAATGCCATCCTGATCTACATATTCATATCTGTATCTCTCATCAATTGACAGCTTACCCGCTTTAATCGCATCGAAGAGAGCTTCACCGGCATGAGCACTTATTGGTGCTGCTAGCAGCGCAGATATAAACGCTAACTTGCCAAGTGAATGACTATTCATTTTCATTTTAGGATACCCCCGGTAGAAAAATAAAATTTGTTATTGTCTCCAATATTCCTGATTAAGATAGTTACAAAAAAATAATGATGCAAATTGAATCCGTGTTTTTTACTGAAAAAAAATGTTATTTTTCAATTGCTTACAAAATAAGCAGCTCGTTGCTTAATCTTTGTTCAAATTTATTTTTTAAATTTTCGACTAAAGAACTGAATTGCTTTTTTCTTATGCAGCCGCTTATTTTACAGCCATGAGGGGCACAGCTTATGCGACTTCCCAGCTTAGCTTTCAACACCCATATCACTTGAATTTTTAGCTAATATTCTTCTAGATATCTTAAGTCAGTTCCATTTCATAAAATTCAACACTTAATTACCTGCGCCAATTTTATTTCGTTTTAGGGAATGTACGACAGGGCTAGTGATGTCTTCTTATTTTTCACCTGTTACCTCTTTCAACTCAATCACAAACCTTTGAACTTAGCGCCCTACAATTGTTAAAATATTGAGTTATATTCTTGGCAGAACAAAGAGAGCTCCCTCGACAATTATTAAATTAAGGACGGAAAATTATGTCAGATATTTCACGCCGCGAACTTGTTGTCTCAGCAAGCGGTGCAGCTGTTCTTGGTCTTTGTGGCCCGATGGCTGTTATTCCCGATGCGCAAGCACAAACCAAATTGACACAAGGTTTTGTCAATTATGATATTGGTGATGTGCGTTGCACGTCACTTTATGATGGAATTTGGAAAAAGCCACATGATCCTAACTTTATTCGCAATGCCAGCCTTGATGATATGAAATCTGCACTTAAGCAGGGAGGATTAACGACCGAATTTATGCCGATTGAATTTTCTCAAACGGTTTTAAAAATTGGTAAGAAAACTGTGTTGGTAGACAGTGGCACTGGTGGTCAACTTTCACCTGATGCAGGCTTAATGATGAAGAATTTAAAAGCTGCTGGTGTGAACGCCAAGTCAATTGATACCATTCTTATCTCTCACTTCCACCCTGATCATATTTTTGGGCTTATGGCAAAAGAGACGAATGAGCAAATTTTTCCAAACGCAGAAATCATGATGCCGTCTAAGGAATATAAATTCTGGACTGACCCTGCACTTGTTTCTAAATTACCGAAACGCTTTCAAGGTTTAGCATTGCGTATCCAGGCGACCTTTCCGAAATGGAAGAACATTACCCTTTTTGATGAAGGAGAAAAACAACTACTCCCAGGTGTTCGTTCCATACCTTCTTATGGCCACACTCCTGGCCATACAGCTTTTCATGTTAGTAGCGGTGATAAACAACTGATTATTGCAGGCGACGCAGCTAATTTACCTGCTCTATTCCTTAAAAACCCGAATTGGCATCTTGTTTTTGATGGTGATCCGAAAGCTGCTCAGGCTTCGCGTGTTAAATTATTTAATCGTGTTTTAGAAGAAAAAGCCATTGTTGCCGGGTATCACTTTGGTTTTCCAAATGCTGGTAAATTAGAAAAAGATGGCAAAGGCTTTGCCTTTAGTGCCTTTACCGGTTAAGGCATTTTTTATTCACTTTAGCTGGATAAATAGATGCGAGGGAGGTCATCAGCGCCTCCCTCATTTTTGTTTTGTTACTGTTGAACCGTTTATAGAAACTTAGTCTGGCAGCGGCCAATATTGCCTTGATAATGTGTTAGACATGGTTTTGTTGATTGTGCGTTTCTATTTGCATCGGCCATGCATGCATTTAAAACAGCAGTACTGAATTTAGCGCATTTGAAATACTCATCTTTATTTTTACGCGCATTTAATCGACCTGATGTCGGATCCTGAGTTTTTTGTGTGATAACAGTTTTTGGTGTTGTCACTCGTTTATCAGTTTCCACAATCATTTTAGGGGTTGTCACGCGCTTATCCGACAGAGGACGCATTCTTTTTACCCTCTTTTTCTGCTGCCTTTTCAATGCATTACGATCTTGGTTTTTGACATTTGTCTTGATTGGGCGCTTGATATTTACACGCTTAGCAAGGTTATTTTGTCTCTTACCAAGTTTTGCTCTTTGCTTTAAAGCTGCACGCTTTATTTGCCGCTTCGCAACACGGTTTTTCTGTGCACTTTTTGCCTTCTTCTTTAGAACATCCGTTTTTTGCACTCTATCTCCAAAACGGTCCTTTTTGTTATTTTTAGCTTGAGCCACACCTCCTAAGAGAGCAACGCTCATGCCTACCATAACTAGCGTTTTACTTATTGTATTGATCATTTAGATCTCCTTTTAAAGTTTGAAATTCACCAAAGACAATTCTTTAAGTGAGGATTAAACTTTTATGGAAAAGGAGGCAGGAATGATGTGTGATTACTCACAATACATTCATTCTTGATACTTGTTATATAGACTTGTTAATGTTTCTTTTTTTCTCCTCAGTTTGTCTATATCTTTGCTATATTGATTCTTCCTTCTTTAGGATGGGTTCAATTTTGGGGCATAGGTTCCAGCTAATTACTGAGCTATCCTCTAAGTAACTTCCTTGTTTAACCCTTTTTTTATAGATTTTCACTTTATAAGAGATTTAGAATATGGCTCAAATCGAGACGCTTATAGCTTCTGAAATTAATGCTCGCCCTAACCAGGTCGAAGTTGCTGTCACTTTAATTGATGAGGGTGCAACCGTACCGTTTATAGCTCGCTATAGAAAAGAGCGTACTGGTGGGCTTGACGATAATCAATTACGAAAAATTGAGGAACGCCTGACCTATCTTCGCGACTTAGAGCAAAGACGCGCCAGCATCGTCAAGACGATTGAAGGGCAAGGCAAGCTTGATGACCAATTGCTCAAAAAGATCAATGGTGTAATGACGCGCTCTGAGTTGGAAGATCTTTACCTACCCTTTAAGCCAAAACGCAGAACGAAAGCTCAAATTGCCAGAGAAGCAGGGCTAGAGCCTTTGGCAAAAGAATTAATAAGCACACCGAACCTTGACCCCTTTAAAATAGCTGAAGACTATATCTCTACTGACAAAGGGGTTGCCGATATTGATGCTGTATTAGAAGGTGCGGCTGACATTGTTAGTGAAAGCCTTACCGAAAGAGCTGAGCTATTAGGCTCTTTACGTGGCTCTATGCGCCAGGATGGTTCTGTTAAAA
>JAJFHW010000075.1 GCA_021775385.1 Hyphomicrobiales bacterium
TAAAAGGAAATGAAACATGACCAGCCATGCGGTATCAACAGCCGTCATCGGCGCGGGTGATTGGGGTAAAAACCACGTCCGCAAATTTCACGATCTTGGTTCTTTAAAAGCCATTTGTGAAACTAATCCTGCTGTCGCGCAAAAAATGCATGACGACTACGGGGTCATTAATAAATCATTCGAGGACATCATTCATGACCCTCTAATAGATGCAGTCGTTCTCGTGACACCAGCAAACACTCATAAAGATCTTGGCTTAAAAGCGATAGAGCAAGGCAAACACCTTTTTATTGAAAAGCCCATTGCCCTCAATACGTCTGACGCGTTGACCCTTACCAAAGCTGCCAATGAAAAAGGCCTCATTTTAATGATTGGCCACTTACTTCAATATCATCCCTGCTTTGAAAAAATGAAAGACCTTGTCCAAAACGGAGACTTAGGTGAGTTAAGACATGTCCACTCGCGTCGTTTCAATATTGGCAAGTTTCGCCAGGAAGAAAATGTCATATGGGATTTAGGGCCGCATGATGCATCAATGGTTCTCTCTCTTATAGATGATGAACCAACCTCAATCACAACAAGCTCAAGCAGTTACTTACTGCCGACTGTCAGTGATTTTGCAACAATCAACCTGCAATTTAAAAACAATATAAATGCCGAGCTCAGTCTTTCCTGGCTCACACCACAAAAAGAACATCGCCTCATCGTTGTAGGATCAAAAGCAATGGCTGTGTTTGATGACACTTTAGAATGGGATGAAAAACTACGCATCCACCGTCATAACTGCGCTATGGAATACGGCAAACCAGCCACATTAGATCGTGATATGGAAGGCGAAGCGATTAAAGTTCCCTTTAAAGAGCCTCTATTAAATGAATGCGCAACGTTTCTAAACTGCATTAAAACAAACACCCAGCCTCCAAGTAATGGTGAAGAAGCCTGCCGCGTTATCAAACTCCTAGAAGCAGCAGATCCAACGATTAAAACAGAGGCTAACCTCAGCCAAGCAAGCTAAATAGAAAAGCTCAAGAGCTTAATTAAGAACACTAAGTGCGACGGTTGCTAATAGGCAACTGAAGGAGCATCAAAAAACTCGGTTGCTATTGCGGATGCCTAGTGGGCATCTGAAGCACATAAATGACAACCTGAAGCGCCACTAAAATAGCGCGGTTGCAAGTGGGCAACCTGAAGCGCCATTAAAATGAAAGAATAAGAAAATGGAACCAATCCAATTCATCGATTTAAAAGCGCAGCAAGCTCGTATTGGTGTTGATAAAATAAATAGCAAAATTAATGACATTCTAAGCCATGGTCGCTACATCATGGGCCCTGAAATCACTGAGCTAGAAGAAAAATTAAGCGCATTTGGTGGCACAAAACACACCCTGTCTTGTTCTAACGGCTCAGATGCAATCCTCTTAGCCTTGTTAGCTTTAGAAATTGGCCCAGGTGACGCTGTTTTTGTCCCAAGCTTCACCTTTGCGGCAACAGGAGAAATGGTTGCTCTTTCAGGTGCAACGCCCGTTTTTGTTGATGTTCTTCCAGACACAATGAACATGGACCCAGAGCATTTAAAACTAGCCATCAAAGAAGTAAACGACAAAGGCGAGTTAACACCAAAAGCAGTCATGCCTGTTTGCTTATTTGGTCAAATTGCAAACTACCCAGAAATTAGCCCTATCGCCAAAGAAGCAGGCTTAAAAGTAATTGCAGATGCCGCTCAAGGTTTTGGCTCAACGATCAACAATACCCAAGCTGGTGAGTATGTTGATCTCCTTACAACAAGCTTCTTCCCTGCCAAACCTCTTGGCTGTTATGGCGATGGCGGCGCAGTTCTCACTAATGATGATGAAATTTACAACACATTGATTTCATTGAGAAATCACGGACAAGGTGTTGATAAATATGACAATGTACGCATCGGCATCAATGGCCGCCTAGATTCAATTCAAGCCGCTATTCTTCTATTAAAACTCGAAATTTTCCCAGAAGAAATCAAAGCAAGAAACGAAATAGCAGCCAGATATAGCGATGGACTTAAAGATGTGGTCGAAGTCCCTTTTGTGCCAGGAAACACTATCTCAACGTGGGCACAATACACAATCAAAACGCCAAAAAGAGACGCAATAGCAGAACACTTACGGATAAAAGACATCCCAACAGCAATCTATTATGTCAAACCAATGCATAGCCAGACCGTCTATGCACAATACCCTGTTGGCGGCGGCAAACTCCCGGTAACAGATAGCCTCTCACAAGAAGTCATCAGCCTACCCATGCACCCCTACCTAAAAACAGACGTGCAAGATAAGATTATCGAAGAAGTAAAAGCCGCTCTTTAAAAACAAAAATGCGCTCCTGCTTCAAAGGCAGGAGCGCATAGTTTTCAATATCTTGGTCTCTACATTCTAATAGCTCTCAAACCTATATCTCACAATATGCAGAATACAAAAAACGTAGGTTGAACAGCCGTCGGGGCTTAGTCCCGCGCCGTCGCAGGGCGACAGCTTCGCTGCCTTCGCCCGTGAGAGAAATCAGAAACTTTTAAGTAAAGTTTCAGCTGAACTAGCATCAGCTTCTGTAGGGTTTCCTTCAATATTCAAAACTGAAACAACCCCATCATCAACAAGCATTCCATAACGATGAGAGCGCACACCAAGGCCATGTCCTGTTGCATCAAGCTCCAAACCAAGTGCCTCCGTAAATTCACCACTACCATCAGCTAGCATAATAATTTTACCGTCAGCCCCAAGAGACTTACTCCAGGCATCCATAACAAATACATCATTCACAGAAACACAAGCAACCTGATCAACACCTTTAGCTTTCAGTTCATCCAAAGCCGCTAAATATCCAGGAGCATGGTTCATATGACAGGTCGGTGTAAACGCACCAGGCACAGCGAATAAAGCCGTTTTTTTACCCTTACAAAGTTCTGCAGTAGATTGAGCGATTGGACCATCTGCAGTCATGATCATTAATTGTACATCAGGTAGTTTTTCTCCAACAGAAATGGCCATAACTAAGCCCCCCTTTAAATTATCAAGTTTCTGAGACTTAGCCTAAA
>JAJFHW010000076.1 GCA_021775385.1 Hyphomicrobiales bacterium
CCGTCAGCGCTAGCGCTGCCCATCAGAGGGCGCCCACGCTTCAACGTAGGCATCGCCCGTGAGGCAAAAAGAGTCTCAACCAACCGCTAACTTGCTTTCGAAATCAACGCAAAGGCTCTCGATGAGCTCAGGACCGCGCCCTGATGCAAAGCGTGCGATTTGATCGTTTTCTCGAGCAGCTTTCCGTAGCTCAAAAATCTGCCCTGCAGTGAGGTGGTTAGAAAAGGCAAGCGCCTTGCGGCAAAATCCAATAATCTTGAAACTATCAGCCGGGCTTTCATAACTTACCAAACGGCGCACAAACAGGTTCGTTAAACGAGATCCCCATTGTGGCATTTTCATCAGAGCCTCAATCACATCAAGTGCTACATCTTTATCAGCAGCACCTTCTTTGTGCTCAATCGCTTGCATGGCACCAACCAAACCCTGCGGCACCTGACCACTCATCACGCTAATCACTGGCTTGCCAGCACCCAGCGCAAAACCAACTTCCTGGTTGCAAGTTGGGCTTTCAACTGAAGTGTCGGTGACAAGACTAAGTAAGCCATCCATGGCTTCTAGTTGAGTAACAATCTCAACCATAAATTCAGTGTTGGCTTCAATATCATCACCGGCCACAAAACTATCAATCCCACCATAAGCAAATTGCTCTTTAAGGGCCAAAGCTTCTTCTTCTTGCTCAGCTGAATGGCTAATGAAAAGCTTAAATTTGTCTTCATCGCTCGTCAGACCATATTTCTCATCCAAAGTGCTACCAACGAGATATTGCGACTGAAGTGAAGCATTAAGCGCTGCAAGCTGATGTATGGAGGCGGCATCTAACCGTTTTGGGAGATAAATATCATGAAACGAGCCAACCTTTAAAACAGACGGCAGGCCATATTTATCCATGAGCGAGACGATGTGAGACATCTTCAGCCGCTTAAAGGCGAGCTTAATCTCAGCAATGGTCTGTTCTTTGTTAAAAGCGTTCATGAAAAGCCCCCGCATCTCAAAACGTTAAATCCATGAGGAAAAAAATTATGGTTCAATTTATAAAAGGCACAAATCACCTATTAAAACCGAATCAATCACAAGAATCGTACCCGAAAAACCCTTAACAAAAACTATTTTTCAAACCGCACACACTCCTAAACCGCGGTTTTCCATAACAAAAACATTCATCTTAAGGTTGATAGCTTCCCAAATGACACTTTGATGTTAAACTCACCCGCTTTGATAGGGGGAGGGACTAGTCCCTTACTATTGATTCAATACTCTCTATAGATCACAGCTTAAACAATCACCTCAAGGATCCCTCCATGAACAGAGAAGAAACCCTCGCCCTCTATGAGCTAGCTCAGAAAGAAGGCGTCGAAGCCTGGAACAAATGGGCTAATGAGATGCTTGAGGAGAGGAAAAGGCTGGAGGAAAGTGGGGAGTGGCAATTTAAAACTGTTAGTGAGAATCTAACTATTCCTGGAAATAATAAAACAAAATTATGGTTTGAGAAATCCGAAGCCAATTTCTCAGATGCCGACACTCCACATATATTTAGAGATGATGCCAAGTTTTCAGGTTTTCACTTTCCAGCCAATGCTAATTTTAGTAACTCAACATTCACAAAGTTTGCAGAATTTGATAATTGTGTCTTTTTTGAAAATGCAGTTTTTAATAACGTGAATTTTAAAGACTACACTAACTATTCTAAAGCAAAATTTGAAAAAAATGCAATTTTTACATTTTGCAATTTAACTGGAGTATCAATTTTTACTCTTATCAAGTTTAATAAATTTTCATCTTTTGAATATGCTACTTTTAATGGGATTACTTTTTTCTTAAACTGTAAATTCTCTGACGAAAGTAATTTTTCAAATTCCACATTCAACAACAAAGTAGACTTTACATCTTCAAAGTTTATAAAAAATGTATTGTTTATAAACGCAAATTTTAATGATCAAACCATATTCTCTATTGCTCAGTTTTTCTCTTTTACCGACTTTAATTCAATAAATGCCGAAAACTCCTTATCATTAGAAAGAGTAAAGTTTCATAAAGAAATTCCCAATTTCATACAAGCAAGTTTCAAAGAAGCTCCACGTCTAGATAACATCGAATTTGGAAATAATGTTTCACCAGGTAATTTCCTCAACTCAATAAACAGCTTCATTCATCCTGATATAAAAGCTCGTTACCAAGCTCTCAAACGTTTCGCGATCCAAGCTCACGACCACGAAAACGAACAACGCTTCTGGGCCGGCGAACTCCGCTCTGACCGATCACTCAGAACCGAAGACGGTAGCTGGAACCTCCGCCCGCTTGTCTCTGCCTTTTGGTGGGGAAATATCGCCTATGGATGCGTCTCAGACTATGGCCGCTCCATCGTCCGTCCAATTGGTACACTCTTATTTCTAATATGCCTAATGACAGGCCTTCACCTCACAAAATCAAAAACACCACTAACATACGACAAAGCCTTCTCAGCTGGTTACATCGCGGCAAACAAAAGCTTTCTCTACCTAGGCACAGACCCAACCAAAAGAAGCATCATCAAAGAAAAATACAGCGCCCTTTATGGAGCAAATGAAAACCAAACTCCTAAAATACCCAAAACCATTCTAACAGCTGAGTTCTTCCAAACTCTCCTCTCAGCCATTTTCATCTTTTTAGCTCTTTTAGGAATAAGAAATAACTTCAAGATGAAATAGTAAAACTAAATAATTACACAAAATATAATTGACCAAACATTGATTTAAGTGATTAATACTAAAAAGGACAAAGTAAATAAAAGGCGAGTTCTTATGTTATTAAGTAGAGTTTTAATTGCAATGTTATTTGTATTATTTGTTATATCGGGCTGTGCAACAAATAATAACTCATCAAATTCTGTAAATTCTGAAGTCCTAACTTCTAACTCATTCACCACACCACCAAAAGGGAAAGGCGCACTCATCGCCTACTATCCTCATAGCGGTAGTTTGTTGCAAGGGTTTACATGGTTTCAACCCTTTATCATCAATGGAAAAAATGCAGGCAACATTCAACCCCATAAACACATTGTTTGTCACCTA
>JAJFHW010000077.1 GCA_021775385.1 Hyphomicrobiales bacterium
GCACAAGCCATCCCCCATCAGCTGCGTATCGAATTAAAATAATTCCAAACACATTGACCGTGCGATGACATTTATTTTTAGACAGTGCCAAACAAATGATAACATTTCGGATCTTTAAGAAATGTTCATTTGTAACTTGTCTTAATATCTAATTTCACTCAATAGTGAGAGCCGCTTTTCAAATTTCATCGCGTCCTAGATCATCAGCAAAAAGAAAAAGAGCTGTAACGATCTCATGCGGCAATATTCAAGCAGGGCACCTTTAAAGAACTCATCACTATCATTGGCAAAGGACAGTATAGCTGACCTATTGCTTGCGTAAAGTGCCAGATTTCACGCCAAGTGACAAGTTCCCTTGTGAAACTTTAGTAAAATTACGTCAAATTACCTAATTTTGGTATTAAAACACCCTAATTTAGATAATTATAGCCCATATACGACAGTTGTATCTCATACAAATGTCATAAGTTTGCCATTTGCAATGTGGGTACTCTTGGGGGTAAAACAGACCCAACCACAGATTCACCCCCTGTGTGATTCCTACATAAATTAACACAAAGGCGTTGAGAGCAATGGATAATAAAACTAAAGAAATCCAACCCTTTGGACTGTGGGATGCAGAAATTAGTGCTGAAAATGTAGTCACAAAAGCCTTAAGGTTCAGTTCGTTACAAAGTACTGGTCATTATCTCTACTGGTGCGAACAAAGGTCGCAGGAAAAAGGGCGTGGGGTCATCATGCGCTGGGATGAAGAAGGCGGTTTAAAGCAATTATTACCCTCCAAATATTCTGCACGATCAAAAGTTCATGAATATGGTGGAGGTGATTTTTGTGTAGCTGATGGCAAGATCTTTTTTGTAAATGAGGCTGATCAGCAGATATATTTTTTCAGTGAAGGCAATGAACCAGAGCAAATCACCAATGCACCAGATTTTCGCTTTGCGGATCTTACATATGATCACGCAAGAGATCGATTAATTGCTATTGCCGAGGAACATAGTGCTGAGGAACACCTCCCTTCAAACAGCCTGGTGAATATAGGTCTTTCTGGCTATGAATTCGGCGGGGTCTCTGTGATGGATGATGCTTGCGATTTTTATGCAAGCCCTACAATAAGTCCAGATCATAACCAATTAGCTTGGTTACAATGGAATTTACCACACATGCCGTGGGAAACGGCTGAATGTATGGTGAGCTCACTTGAAGACCCCCGTTTGACCCCAAAACGAATTGCAGGCGGTCTATCAAGTGATAATCAAGCATCAGCATGTTTTCAGCCCGTTTGGGATAAAACAAATCAGCTATATTTCATTTCTGATCAATCAGGCTCTGGTCATCTATATAAATATTCACCATTAGGTGAGCAATCTATTGATCATATCGAGGTGCAAAATAATAATGCTGATGCCTTGAGAGCCCAATGGGTATTTGGGATGGGAGCTTTTGCACTATCTCAAACAGGTCAAATAGTGGTTTCAGCTTACGAAGAAGGTAAAAACCAGCTTCAATTGATAGATGAGAACTTAAATACTCAACATTTAGAAACATCAGCCCTATCCGTTGAAACACCTCATTTTATAGGAAATAATATTGCGGCCATTATCACGGCTAAAAACAGCCCTCCCTCAGTTGGGCTGATTAATTCAGTAACCGGGAACACAAAAATTATACAGCCGGGCAGTTCAGTCGACTGTGACACGGCGCATATTTCAGAAGGTCAGTTAAAACAATTTCTCGGAAAGCAAGGTGATGTTTACGGGATATATTATCCTCCAACGAATGCGAGATTTTGTGGTGAGACAGGAACATGTCCTCCAACAATAATCACCATTCATGGTGGGCCAACCGCTATGGCTGATCGCGGTCTAAAAATGAAAACTCAATATTGGACCAACAGAGGCTACGCTGTGTTTGATATCGATTATTCTGGCTCTAGCGGATATGGCAAAGCCTACCGTAATCGTCTCAAGGCCAAATGGGGCATTGCTGATGTGAACGATGTCATCAGTGCAGCTGAATATTTGATCGAGCAAAAAATCGCGGATCCTGAAAAACTTATTGTCACTGGTGGCAGTGCAGGTGGCTATACCTGCTTAATGGCATTGATTAAATCAAACCTCTTTAAATGTGCATCCTGTAATTACCCAGTAACTGATTTAGGTCAACTTCTGGAAATCACTCATAAATTTGAATATGGCTATACATATGGCCTCACTGGCACAACAAAAGAAAATGCCAAACAAGAATTATATGAGCGCTCTGTTTTGGCTCATATAGATAAACTAAATGCCCCCGTTATTTTCTTCCAAGGTATGGATGATAAAGTTGTCCCTCCCTCACAACCAAAAGCAGTTTATGAAGCATTGAAAGAAAAAGGGATTGAGGCAGAATTAAATCTCTTTGACAATGAAGGACATGGCTTCCGCCAGGCAGCAACAATAATGAAAGTTTTAGAGGAAGAAGAGCGCTTCTTCAAACAAGCACTTAATTTGTGAGCAACGTTGGTTATACCAGGTCGAGAAACATGAAACGAATATGAACAAGGAATTCGAATTAAGTTCAGGTTGATAATTTTATAGTCAGTTCAAGAGTTAAGAAAACTGTCGAACAATAAATTATTCAACGAGATAAAAAATCTCATTTTGTACTTAGGAGACTTCACATGTTTAAGAAAATCATCGCAATCGCCGCTTTAGTAGGTATTGGGCTTTTTGCCAGCGTTTCTGGGGCTTCAGCCCATTCAAATGGTTATAAAAAACATCATCATGGACCAAGTTATGGCTATCATCAGGGCATTCCGCTTCATGTCATCCGCAAGAAATTACGTCACCGTGGGTTTTATAAAATCCGTTTTGTCGACCGTTACTTGCCAGTTTATAAAGCCAAAGTATGTAAACACGGTAAACGCTTTAAGCTACGTATCAACCGTTGGGGTAAAGTGATGGCACGTAAACGTATCGGTCGTTGTGGACATTATGGTTACGGTCACCGCTATAACTCGAAATGGTAAATACTAAAGAATAAATTCTAGTACTAAAAAAACCCCTCTTGGAATTTCCAAGAGGGGTTTTTCATTTTTGTTTCAGATAAAGAGTGCTTCCCCTTTTTTTGGGGGAGGGAGAACCACTCTAATCAGCTTGAATAGTTTTAGGAGTTTCCTGCTTAACAATCTCTACTTTACGAGCTTTCATTTTTTCAGGAATTTCTCTCTTTAAATCAATATGTAAAAGCCCGTTTTCAAGTTTTGCTCCGGTCACTTCAACATGGTCAGCAAGTTGAAAGTTACGTTTAAAAGCACGATTAGCTATGCCCTGATGCAAATATTCGATGTCTTCAGGTGGTGTCTTATCGCCGACAACCTGTAGTGATTGCTCTTTTATCTCTATGTCAATCTCTTCATCTGTAAAGCCTGCAACAGCCATGGAGATCCGATAGGTATTCTCATCAAATTTCTGAATATTATAGGGAGGGTAAGTCGTTGTGGTTTTTTCAATATGCCCGGTATTATCGAGTAAATTAAACAGGTGATCAAACCCAACGGTTGATTTGTAAAGCGGTGTAAAGTCTAGGTGTTGCATATCATATCCTTTCATATAAGCGACATGGCAAAGAAATAGCGCCATTAAATGGCGTTTATGGCTGGATGAACATTTGTGAAAGTTACTTCTCACTAAAATTCATAATCAGCCGTATGCACCCAAAAGCGGCGTGCATATTATAAATTTGGGAGGAAAAATCTGT
>JAJFHW010000078.1 GCA_021775385.1 Hyphomicrobiales bacterium
TCAAGGTAAACTTCTACGTCGTCGCCAATTTCAAGGCCAGCAGGCTGTCCTGCCATAGAAAATTCTTTAAGTGGAACACGGCCTTCAGTTTTCAGGCCTACATCGATAACGGCAAGGTCTTTTTCAAAGGCAACAACTTTACCTTTAACAACACTGCCTTCTTCCATAGAGGAAGTTACAAATGATTCTTCGAGGAGTTGGGCAAAATCTTCGGTAGAAGGGGTTTGCGAAATCTCAATTTCTTGAGTTGATGTCATAAATTAATATCTCTTACGATCAATTGGCTAAAATTGAAGGTCAAAAAGGTGTTTTGCATCACCAAAATATTCAAGTGGGGTAAGAAATTTTCTTCATTTTCTTGAGAAAACGCATTTTACAGAAAAAATCTAACCGCTTTGAAGCGGTGCAAGCCAAAACGCTTAACGCGTTATAGACCTAATAAATTCAGCCAGGTTAAAGTTAAAATTAATCTACTGCAGACGGAGTTAATCAACAAAGCCCATTGAAAACAATAAGTTACAATGTGTTCTCAAGCCGTGATTTCAAGATTGAAGCTGAATAAAACTTAAATCTTAGGCTTTTATTGCTTGGTTAACCAGGTAAACAGCAGCGTCCAAGGCTCTTTCTATATCTAAATTTGTCGTATCTAGCAAGTGTGCATCTACAGCTTTTATCAAAGGAGCAGCACTTCTAGAGCTATCCCTGGCGTCTCTACGCTCTATTTCAGCAAAAATATCATCGTAGGTAACATCCTGCCCTTTAGATAGTAGTTCTTTATAGCGCCGCTCTGCTCGCACTTCAGAACTCGCCGTTACAAACAATTTAACGTCAGCTTCAGGGCAAACAACGGTACCAATATCACGGCCATCAAGCACAGCTCCAGGGGCAGTTTCAGCTCTGTCTCGTTGATAACGAAGGAGCGTTTCACGAACCGGAATTAAACTTGCAATTTTAGAAGCGGCCTCACCAACTCCAGGTTCTCGGAGCCGAGGGTCAGATAAAACATCATCAGACAATGAGCCAGCCACGTGCGAAAGTGCGGTTTCATCATCAAGAAGAATATTGTCATTCAGCGCTATCAAAGCCACAGCCCTGTAAAGCGATCCGGTATCCAAATAGTTCAACCCAAAATGCCGCGCAAGCCTGCGAGACAGCGTCCCCTTACCAGAAGCAGCAGGTCCATCAACGGCTATGGTGATTGTATTGTTAGTCAACTGAAGTCTCCATTTGAGCTCAATCTAAATGAATTGATTAAAATTTAATAGTAGAGACAGGGGAAATTAACAACCACATAACTGCGAACTTAAAGCACATCAAGACAGCGTGGTTGCTGGCGGGTGACTGAAACGCCAATTAATAGAGAATAGCCGTGAGAGATAACAAAACCCGACAATACGAAGAAGGGAGTGCTCTACTTACTTCAGGGTACGGACATGACGCCACCGGCGTCCGGCGCCTAGCGCCATCCCTCGGAGGCCCAAGCGCCTTAAGCGCTTGGAATAGCCATGAGAGAGAAAGATAAAGAGAAAATAAGAGTTACTTAAACCGAGCACCTAAGCTTTCCATCAAGCCAATGAAGCTTGGAAAACTCGTTGCAATCATCCGCGTGTCATCAACGACAATCGGATCTTGGGCGGCCAAACTCATCACAAGGAAGCTCATGGCAATCCGATGATCAAGATGAGTTTTAATAAAACCACCGCCGGTTACTTTGCCATCACCATGCACAATCAGGTCATCTCCCTCAATTTCAGAAGAAACGGAAACCATCTTCAGTCCTGCCTGTGTGGCAGCTAAACGGTCACTTTCTTTCACGCGAAGCTCATTAAGCCCGCGCATGCGTGTGGTGCCAGTTGCAAAACCAGAAAGACAAGCAAGCATCGGATATTCATCAATCATAGATGGTGCGCGGTCAGCCGGCACATCAACGCCGGTGAGTTTGCTGTATTTCACATGTATGTCGGCAATAGGTTCACCGCTTTCAGTGCGCTCATTTTCAAAAACAATATCAGCACCCATTTCTAGCAATGTAGTGTAAAAACCAATACGTGTTGGGTTCACAAGTACACCATTGATAGTAATGTCAGACCCCGGACAAATGAGAGCTGCGGCCGTTAAAAAAGCGGCTGAGCTTGGGTCACCAGGAACAGTCACTGGAGCGCCGCTCATCTCTGCATCTCCCTTGACAGAGATTAAACGTCCGCCTTCTTGTTCTTCTACAGATACTTCCGCACCAAAATATCCAAGCATCCGCTCAGTGTGATCGCGCGTTGCTTCTGTTTCAAAAACAGAGGTCACGCCAGGAGCAAATAATCCAGCAATGAGAATAGCAGATTTCACCTGTGCTGAAGGCACCGGCAATTTGTAGTCCATAGGCATAAGGCGTTCTGGCCCAAATAGATTAAGTGGTAAATGATCAAATTGCTCATGCCAGTTAAGCCCCATTTCATGTAACGGGTCGAGCACGCGGGCCATGGGGCGACGCGACAAGCTCTCATCGCCTACAAATTTAACCTCAAAGTTATGTCCAGCAATCACGCCCATCATTAATCGGGCGGCTGTTCCTGAGTTACCAAAGTCAAGAGGAACGGTTGGAGCTTGTAATCCGCCCACACCAAGACCGCGAATAATCCAGTGGCCAGAGCCCTTATGTTGAACGCCAGCTCCCATATTGCCAACGGCTTGAGCCGTGGAGAGAACATCCTCTGCCTCTAAGAGGCCGTGAATTTCTGTCTCACCAGTAGAGAGTGCGCCAAAGATGATAGCGCGGTGTGAGATAGATTTATCACCAGGCACCTGAACAGTGCCACTAAGGTTTTGAGAATTCAGGCCAGAAAGAGATTTTATCATTTTGGAAAAATACCGAAGAAAAGTTGCAATGCAAGCCATGGATATACGTGTACAAACCCCTTGCGTCCAGAGGATATTGATAAGTTTGGGGCACATGAACCATAAAAAAGCTGCTTAGAAGCAATTTTTTTTGAAAAACATGGAAAAACGGCTTTGACAGGGGGCGGTCAATCATGTCATGCAGTTTGTTTCATTTAATAAGAAATATGTTCGAGGGCTGGCATGGCTGAAAAAGCAAAACGTGGGACAAAAAGGACATGTGGTGGTTGCGGTGCGAAATTCTATGATTTGAATCGCGAACCAGCAATTTGCCCAATGTGTGAAACTGTCTTCGAAATCAAAAAACCTGAACCAAAACCTAAAAAGGAACCGGTGAAGGAAGAAGCACCAAAGGCAGAAGCTGAAACTGAAGAAGCTGACGCACTATTGGAAGGCGAAGATGATCTAATCGATATCGATGATAGCGATGATGATGCAATTCCATCAACTGAAGATGATGATACATTCTTGGAAGTGGAAGACGACGCTGAAGGCGCAGTG
>JAJFHW010000079.1 GCA_021775385.1 Hyphomicrobiales bacterium
AAGCCAGGACTAGTTACACCCGCATTGCCATCCTCATCATCTTCATTAGAATTACAGAAGATGTTGTTAATATTGCTCCATAAATTCAACATTTTTCCGTCAACATCACTTTAGATTTAATCAATGGTTACTATTCGTCACCATTAGTGTTTCATCTGCTTCAATTTTTGCAATTTGGTCTTTGTGCGTCTTAATTAATCTTAACACTTATCTCTCATCAGCTACATTGTCGCTTCTTACGATGAGTGACCAAATCATTCTTAATCTCTTTTATATCTTGTCACACTTTTTTCCATCCGCCGAATATTTTTCTTTAAAATATCGTAAATTTTACTGATTAATTTTGGTAACCATGCAGTAAATGCAAAATTAGTTACCTATTACCTAGGTGACAGTCTCTAAAAATCAATTGTGTATTGCGAGTTTTTTTCTGAAAAGAAGGGAATTCAATAGAAACGAATCGAATTAACGTAGGATTTGGGGCGTTCTGAGTGATTTTGCCGTAATATTTTGAGATAACTAAAATTTTATACAAATTTGATTTAAGTGCTTAAGAAATATTCAAAGTAATTCATTTATATATATCCTCAGCAAATAGTTTGTGGCACCAGCTAGGCATGAATTCTTATTTTGATTTTATTTTTGTCTAATTGATGCCCAAAAATGATGCTTCTTTGAAAATTCAGAGGGCTATCAATTGCTATTTTTACTACGTACTCCAGGTCTTCTTTGGAGGGGAGCTGATTTTTTGTAATTTTATAATGTATTTTAAAATTACATTTCAGCTTATTTTCCCTCCAAGAACTGCAAATTTTTTAAAAATTTGTCTGATCTGGAAGTTTGTTTTGTGGCAGGAACAATAAAAGAGACAAACATGCGGAATATTAAGTTACTAGGTGTAACTACACTTATTTTTGGTTTTATGTTTATCGTACCACTTATTAGTGGTGCGCAGAGTGCCCATGCGGCGCGTAAATCAGCTGCGATGGCAATTGATGCTCATACGGGGCGCGTTTTATACTCTCATAATGTAGATAAACCACATCACCCAGCATCACTTACCAAAATTATGACGCTTTATATGCTCTTTGAGTATATAGAAGCTGGTCGTTTTAACATGAACTCTCCTTTAAAAGTTACGGCAAATGCTGCAAGGCAGGTTCCTTCGAAGTTGGGCTTAAAACCTGGAACAACTATTCTTGTTAAAGATGCAATTAAAGCGCTTGTTACCAAAAGTGCTAATGATGTTGCTGTTACTATTGCTGAAAATTTAGCCGGATCAGAGTGGAAATTTACTCAATTGATGACTTGGAAAGCCCGAAAGATGGGTATGAACAAGACTGTCTTTGTGAATGCTTCCGGGTTACCAAACAAGAGACAAACAACAACGGCCCGTGATATGGTCACCTTGGGAATGAGAATACAAAAAGACTTCCCACAATTTTATCCGCTTTTTTCAATGAAAAAATTTGCTTATCGCGGTAGAGTTTACAAGAACCACAATGGTCTGATGTCCCGCATGAGAGGTATTGATGGTATTAAAACTGGCTATACTCGAGCCTCTGGTTTTAACTTAACTTCTTCCATTTGGAGTGGTCGCAAACATGTTGTTGCTGTTGTCCTTGGTGGCAAGACCGCCCGTAAGCGTGATAATTTCATGGCTAGGGTCCTTCGCAAATCTTTAAAGAAAGCGCGGAATGGTAAATCAAAAAGACAATTTGTAGCTGCTAATTTTGCTTCTAAAGCACCGCGAAGAAAAGTAGCTATTGTCCAAAGGCGTACTCCTAAAAAGAGCGTTACTCAAAAGTCTAAGCCTCACAAACAAGTTATTGCTCAACGACCTATTTCAAAACAAAACGTAAGAGTAAAACGACCCGTTCCTGCTAAGGATAGAGCTCTTGTTCAAAAAGCAGCGCTTAAAAAAGAACCACGGAAAGTTTTGAAACAAATACCTCAAAAAGAGTTGGTTGATGTTCCAGCGCAGGAAATTGTTGTTCAGCACAAAGCTACTGCTGTTGAACAGGTGAAAGTTGCTAAAAAATCTCAGATTGACCCTTCTGATACAACGGGTGACATTAAAGAGTTTTCTGAAAAACAACCTACTGTAACAACGCCACCACAAGGCCCTTATCATATTCAAATTGGGGCATTTGGTTCTGAGGAAGATGCTGAACGCCGGCTGCATTCCATTGGCTCTAAAGCCGGGAAACTTTTAACCGGTCATAAAAGTTTTACTATGAAGGTATCTAGCAACAATGTTTATCGTGCTCGTTTTGCCGGATTTAGTGAAACGGATGCCAGACAAACATGCCGTCAATTAAAGAAGAAAGCAATTGATTGTATGGCTATATCTGCTCAACCATAAGTCTGCTTGTTCTAACAATCATAGTTTTTTAAAAAACATTGCCTTTTAACCAAGCAGGCAATCCTTTGCCATGTTTATTTTTGCGGCTAAGAATGGTGAACCACCCTGATCTGGATGAAAGCGTTTCATGAGTTGACGGTGGTTTGCTTTAACTTCTTCAATTGTGGGATGAGATCTAAGACCTAAAATTTTGATTGCTTCTCTTCGGGTTATTTGATTTGAAGTCGAGCCGGTTAATTTATCTCCACTTTCATAATACCCTCTCATCCTTGAGCGCCAGTTATCATGATTTAAATCCATATAACTTATGAGTATTTGCTCGCTATCTTTATCTTTTTTCGAGTAGAACTTTATAAGTTCATTTAGGTCCTCTAATGATAGATTATGAAGGTTTTTCCCTTCTTTTACACCGCGAATGACTTGCCCTGATATCTCATTTTTTTCTGTGTCTATTATGATTTTAACAAAATGGGAAGAAATGACAGGGTTTCTTGGCCCATGTTTATTTGTAGTGGGATTTGTGTTTCCGCTTTTCCTACCGCTGTCTTTCGACCAGGGGAGCTCAAGAGGGAAGTCTGTTTTTCGAATAAAGAAATAGGCCATAATGAAAAGTGGGACTGCAAAAGCAAACAGCCCACGACTCAAAGCTAGCAAGCCCATGATAAAGAGTGAGCCTGCAAGTGCCTTGGGGCCAAATCTAAAATAGATATATAAGGTGATGATACCAACAAAGAGCACATAGTGCATATTTTGAACTCAGCCTTTACGCTCTAAAGTTATTAATTGAGATTTTTTCAATATGTTTTTCTCTTTTTAAAAGTTAGCTGTATTCTTCTGCAAAGTTAAGCTTTATTCGATTATTAACGTTATAGAAAAATTTTGATAAATCATTTTCCTATCTGTCGTTTTTGATCAATGTTGCTATTGATAGTGAACCTAATTAATCAACGACACTTAACAGGCCTCTTCTAAACTCTTGTAGAGGTTTGATATTTTGGAGCTCCCATATGGATGACCACCGCCTTACCATAGTTAGTAATATTCAAGTTCTTCGCGAGGAAATTGCCGAGCTTCGTGCTCAGAAAAAAACGGTCGCATTTGTTCCAACGATGGGGGCATTACATGAGGGGCATTTATCTTTAATAGACTTTGCTAAAGAACATGCCGACATGGTTGTTTGTTCCATATATGTGAACCCGACACAGTTTGCACCAGAAGAAGACCTGGATACTTACCCTCGCCCGCTTGTAGATGATATTCGTGCGCTTGAGGGAAGGCTCACTGATTTTGTTTTCACGCCAACTGACAACGAAATGTATCCAGATGGATATACAACCAAAATTTCAGTTTCAGGTGTGACCTCACCGCTTTGCGGGAAAAGCCGCCCATATCATTTTGACGGTGTTTCAACGATTGTTACAAAGTTACTTATGATGGTTCAACCTGATATTGCCGTTTTTGGTGAAAAAGATTATCAGCAATTGTTAGTCATCAGGCGCTGTGTAACAGACCTTAATATCCCTATTGAAATTTTAGGCGCGCCTATTATTCGCGATGAAGATGGCTTAGCTCTTTCTTCTCGCAATCAATTTTTATCAACAAAAGATAGAGAGACAGCGCCATTGCTATACCAAACTCTCACTAAGCTATCTGAAGAGATCAAAGAAACAGGTGGAGATCTTTCAGAATTAATTGCTTCATCAACCAGTCAATTGAACAAGGCTGGTTTTCATGTGGATTATTTAGAACTTAGAGATACTAAAAGTCTGGCGCCAATTATAGAGCTTTATGAAGATCAAAGTGCGCGATTGTTTATAGCTGCAAAATTGGGGAAAACACGCTTAATTGATAATATAGCAGTTTGATTGCTCTAGAAAAGCAAAAGGCTGACTCTCAATCTATATAGAATGAGTGTCAGCCTCAATTGGTGTAGTATGAACGATACGCAGCTCACAAAACATTATATATATACATTACGCATTACATATATCGGTACTGATATCAATTTAAGTACTTAAACTTAGACCATATCCAAACGCATTACTCTGTACCTTTACCGATCATATTATACTCAGAACGATTCGGCAATACGCATTACTAAACTCTTAATTTTTTTTGAAACAAACTCTTTCAATTATTGTTTCTTTGTCTTTCAGTCACTCGTTGCTGATTTGCAGTAAAGAAATCAGCATTCGTACTATTTCTGTGCCTAACAATTTATATAGGCAGCTTTTCTCTGCTGGTTATCTAGTGGTGCTACTCTATTCGCTGGAGGGGGAATCCAATGATAAAAAGCTTAACCGCACCACCAGTTAACAATATGAAAACCTTATGGTATTTCATATTGGCCCAGTTAAACTTTGGTCCTAAGGGGACTTGGGGGGGCTGATAGTTTTAGGACCGCCAAAAAACTGGGCCAAACAGGCTATGTATAATTAATAGATAGGTATTGCGGCTCGATTTTGAAGGCTTTAAGGCGATTATGTGATAAATATTACCTAATGTTACAATTCTGTAACCTTCTCTTTTTCACCCACTTGATCTTATTTACTAATACAGGCATGATAATAGTTCATCTTTTTTAGCACTTTGGAGGCGCTTTTGAGCTCTGGTTCTTTGGTTATCCCTTTTCCTAAAATAACATCTGGCCCCCAAAAAACTGCTCGCGCCAGTATTGTTTTATCTACCAATTCACCAGTCTCTCATTTTTCAAATAATCTGGTAGTTAGTTTTCACCGGAAAGAACTCAATCAAATTCTGTTTTACTACGGTACGATGGTATCTAAGGGAGAATGGCGTGATTATGCCATTGATACAGGCTCTCACGAAGCGGCATTCTCTATATTCAGGCACAGCAGTGAACAACCGCTCTATCGCATTGAGAAGGTCCCTAAACTTGCAAATAAACAAGGTGCTTACCGTATTATCGGACCTGATGGACAAACTTTAAAGCGTGGCAAAGATCTTGGACTAGTTTTAAAAATATTTGATAAGAAAATTGAAGATATTCAAAAATAAATATTATCCAGGATCATCCTGAAAATAGTTTAATAAAAAACCCGGTGAGAGTTCTCACCGGGTTTTTGAGTTTTAGTTATTCTGTAAAAGCTTAATCGCTTGAACCAAATATGCTGAGCAAGCTCATGAATAGATTGATGAAATCTAGATAAAGGCTTAGAGCGCCCATAATAGCCAATTTACCTAATGTTTCAGCACCATGGCCTACATAATAAGCTTCTTTAATGCGCTGTGTGTCATAAGCTGTAAGGCCTGCGAAAATCAACACGCCAATAACAGAGACAGCAAATTGCAGAGCTGATGAAGCAATGAAGATGTTTACGATGCTAGCGATGATAATACCGATTAGGCCCATGAACAAGAATGTTCCCCAGCCAGATAGGTCTTTTTTGGTCACATAACCATAAACACTTAACGCACCAAATGTTGCCGCACTAATGAAGAATACGCGCGTGATACTTGTGCCGCCGTAGCGCAAGAAGATCCAAGATAGAGATGCACCCATTAAAGCTGCAAATATCCAGAAAGAAATTTGAGCGCTGCTAAAGCTCATTTTGTGCATACGAGCTGAAAGAAAGAAAACCATACCTAATGGTGCGAACATTAGAACCCATTTTAGTGGGCTATTGTACATTAACTGAGCAAATGCTGGGTTAGTTGTTGCCATGTAATATACACCGTAAGCCACAACACCTGTAAGGGCGACACCAGCCATCATGTAGTTATAAACTTGCATCATGTAAGCCCGTAGGCCTTGGTCAATCTCACGGGCGCGACTAAACGAACCGTTAGAGACATCTTGATGTGGTTGATAATCAGACATGTTTGTATCCTTTAAATATTTGCCATCTATTAAAACTATAACTTTGTTTGCTTGATTACATTTTGTTTGATCTTGCAAAACTATGCATATCAAACTTCATAAGACCTTTTAATATAAGAAAATGTGTAACTTTGCCTTACAATTTCATTTCTCTTAAAAAGTTATCTTATTTAAGGAATTTAAACGCAATTCAGCTTTCCTTGTTAATATGGAGATTATACCCTCTTATTTCAAGTGCTGTATCTGAGACTTTTTAAATTTTATTTTAAAGTAACCTTTTGCAAGCATTAATAGTTCTTAAACTTCTTCCGTTTTGTAATGTTTCTTTGGTTTTAGTCTGAACCTACCTCAATCCTTTCCGCCTAACCACAGTGAGTTTTAGTACCCATGCCACGTCTATTTACAGGAATAAAAATTCCCACTGCTATCTGCGAACAACTCTCCTTAATACAATTTGGCCTATTGGGTGCTCGATGGATAGACGCGCATGATTTTCACATCACCTTGAGGTTTATTGGTGATGTTGATGACGACTTAGCGACTGATCTGGTTGATGGATATGCCCAAATCACTGCTAACCCGTTCATAATACAACTAAAATCTGTTGGCGTTTTTGGCAGGGATCGTCCTCGGATGATTTGGGCTGGGGTTGTTAATTCTGCCCCTTTGGAACAGTTATATTCTGCGCATGAAATTAAATCACAAAGATTAGGGTTAAAAGCTGAGGGTAGAAAATTCATACCCCATGTTACTTTAGCTAGGTTTAAAGACGGGCAAGTTGGCGATGTAGGGGCTTACCTTATCGATCAAAATCAATTTCAATCTCTTGAATTTGAGGTTAATTCTTTTGAACTTTATTCAGCCCGCTCTTCTAAAGGAGGCGGACCTTATATTATTGAACAAAGCTATGACTTAAATGGCTTGCTATAAACCATCGACATAAAAGATAGCTCAATTGATCTTTTGTTCACTGAGTTCTTCTTGGATTTTTTCTATCAAGCCATCAGAGGCTTCTTCTACCAAATCAATTACATGATTAAAGCCCTCAACCTTGCCATAATAAGGGTCTGGTACATCTTTTGATTTTATATTTGGAGCATAGTTGAGAAATAACCTTAAATCTGCCTTGCCCGTTGCGGGAGCAATGTCTTGTAAATTATATAAATTATCAGTGTCCATCGCCAATATATGATCGAACTTCTCGAAATCACCAGATAAAGCTTGCCTGGCCCGCAGTGAGCTTAGGTCATAACCTCGTTCATTCGCTGCTGCCATCATTCTTTCATCCGGTGATTTACCAACATGCCATGCGGCTGTGCCTGCACTATCAATTTCTACACGGTCAAGAATTTTTGCGGCTTGTGCTTTTTTTCGAAAA
>JAJFHW010000080.1 GCA_021775385.1 Hyphomicrobiales bacterium
CTCCAGGATTATCCAAAAGCAAAAAAGGTCCATCGATTAAAAAAGATCTGGCAAGAGCAACAGATGCCAAACAAGATTCACCTAAACCATTTGTTTCATGTCTCAATGGCTGATCAAGCCCTTGAGCTAAAATGGGGTTATCTTCTCTTATGCCGGCTTCGGCCAATGCTTTGAGAATATCATCTTTTTGAGCAACAGGATTTCCTAACAACATATTTTGCGCAAGAGATCCATAAAACAACGATATTTCTTGTGGCATGTATCCCATTGAAGAACGAACTTCACCAACATCCAATTGTTGAATATTAATGTTATCCAAAAAGATTCTCCCAGCTTGCGGTTTATAAAGCCCAAGCATCATCTTCAAAATTGTCGACTTACCACAACCGGTTGCACCAGTGATTGCAATAACTTCACCATGTTTAATTTCAAAATTTACAGCCTTCAGCGCAGGGTCCGAACGCGGACCATACCGAAAGCTAACATTTTCGAATTTCACATTACCTTCAAATTTTCGTAGCGAGTTCGGTCGTCCCTTAAAGCGTCTTTCACGTTTGATCATCATCAGTCGGTCAAGTTGCTTCACTGTCTGTTTCAATTGGCTGATCCGGTTTAAAGAAAGAAACGCAATTTGAATAGGAGTTAAAATACGCCAAACAATCATCATAATGGCGATCAACGCACCCGTATCCATAGTTCCATCAATGACGTAATATGCACCAAGAGAAATTGTAGCGAGCCCAGCCATCATAACCAAAATCTGAGCACCCGCCTGAAGAGCGGTTTCAAAAAAACGTGCCAAAAACATACTGTGAGCAGAAACAGTTGAAACCCTGGAATGGCGTGCAAGCCAAAGCTCTTCTGCACCTAATTCTCGTATGGCCTGCATTTTATTCGCAAGCTCCATCGACATCCGATTAAACTGAGAACGATCATGCCCAGATTTACGGCCACGCTGACGAATGACAGGTAAAACCAACATCGAAATCACAGCAAATACAAACAGCAATACAAAAGGTATCACCGCTAACCAGCCAGACAAATATGCAATCACACCAAAAAAGATAAACAAAACTGGCAAATCAAGGAGTGTGCTAGCTAAATTACCTGTCAGTAGGTCTCGAATAGATTCAAACTGTCTAAATTGAACAATCTGCTTGTTGACTGATGCTGATTCAGTCATCTGCAAGGGGAGTGTTAAAATCTGTTTGAACACATGATTGGTAATTTCTGCGTCGATCCGAGCACCGATAAAGGCAATAATCTTGCCTCTCTCACGCCGAATCAGAACCTCAGCAAAAACAGCTAAGAGAATACCAACGAAGAAATAACCAAGTGTATCAAGTGCTTGGCTGCCAATCACTTTATTATACACATTCATTGTGTAGATCGGCGTCGCAATCGTTAAAATATTTGCTATGAAAGTCAAAAACAAAGTTGCCAAAATTGGGCGACGCATTTTCTTTAATGCACTATTAAACCAAGAACCCGATGCAACATCTTCAACACCTAATAAATTTTCTTCGGCCTGAATAAGATAAAGGTCTTTAGCTTTTTTCAACTGAGACCATTTAAAAACGCGATCGCCCTCAGCATTAAAGCCTTTAAATGTACCATCCTCTAACGCTTCAGTTATGAGTACCGGCCCATCTTTAAAGTCAAGAATACAAGGAAAGATATTCTTAGAATATTTCAAGAAACGAACATTTTTACGTTTTGTCTGTTGCCCAATGCGCAAAAGAACAGCCTGCAATGCATAAATATCATCTAAAGATTCAAGGTGCGGTAACGCCTCCATCAAATGACGTTGGTCACCACTCCAGGCCAAAATTTCAACCAACCGATGTAAACAAATTTCATAAGGTGTAAAGTGCGCTTTGCCGTCTTCAGTTTTCGTTCCATATTGCTGTTGCAATAATAAATATTGCTCGTGTACCTCATTAATCGCCACACTATCATTACGAATAAGAGTGTGATGTAAATGAGAGGGAATTTTATCACTTAAATCAGTCATCTTTACGCCCCCCTAGGAAGTGCAGAACTTCCTTCTTGGGCATACTGATGCCGTGGTGTCCCACCAATCTGCGAGATCGTGCCGTCTTCAAAATTATACAAACGATCAGTTAGCGGAAAATAAGAAGGTCTCATTGTCGAAATGATAATCGTCATATTGTGACGCAAAGCCGAAAGACATTGAACAAGTTTTTTATCTGCTGAATTATCCAAAAACATTTGCGGTTCATCTAGCACTAATATTTTTGGCAACATTGCAATGGCTCGCGTCAATAAAACACGTCTGATAAGACCTTGAGGCAATTTCTCCATTGCCCCATCACCAATCGGTGTATCATAACCTTGAGGCAAGCAATTAATATCATAATCAACACCCGTCATCTGTGCTGCCCAACGAACTTCATCAACTGTCGGCCCTGTACCGAACAAAGTGAAGTTCTCCAATATCGTCCCATCAAAAACACTCGATTTAGGTCCAACCATAACAATACTGCCAGGATTACCATTTCGATAATGTTCCACATTAATATTATTATAAATAACATCACCAGAATGAGGCATATACAAACCCGTTACTGTTTTTAAAAACAGTGACTTAGCTTCATTGTCCGGACCAGTAACACCAAAACACTCAAACCCATCAATGGTTAAATTAACGGGTTCTAAAATAGATGTATTATTTTCTTGATAACTCACATTCATCAATTGAATGGTAGGTGGACCTTCTCGTCCATCAGTAATAAATTCTGTCGTGCGTTGCTCAAGACGAAATAAATCCGATGCTTCTTGCAGCGCAAGTTCCAATTTTTGAAATTCAGACCATAATCCCGCAAACCGCACAACAGGTTGAATTATGCGTCCAGAAAGTAAAGTACAAGCCGCCAAAGTGCCAATTGAAAGGTCACTTATAACAGCAAAGATTGCCCCAACAGAAACAGTTGCAATAATGGTCACGTTCCCCAAAATAGCACTAACAGATTGAGCACTTGTAGACGCCATAATGGTACGATAATTGGTGATAGCACGAGAATTTTGCAAACGCTCAAAACGGCGTAACATAAAAGGCTCCATAGCAAAGCCCTTAAGAGTTATAACTCCATGCAAACACTCTGCAACAAAATCATATGTTCTGTTATCTTGCGCTTCACGCGCCTCAAACTGTTCGCCAAGCTCACGTCCATATCTCAATGTAAGCCCGGCAAATATCAGCAAAACACTTAAAGGTATGAATACTAAATACCCGGCAATTAATCCCATTGTCACAATCAGAATAATAACGAAAGGTAAATCGATAATAAGAAGACTATTAGGCCCACCAAAGAAATCAGCCAATCGGGAAATTGAAGTTAAACGGTCAAGTTGCGTCTGTGTTCTATCCTTACTGACTAACTCTAAAGGAGCTGTAAGTAATTTTTTAATCGCCAGTTGACCAACAGTCATCTGAAACTGTGTTGCAGCCCACCCAAGCGTATAAGCACGCCCAAGACGCAATAAAAATTCAAGACCAAGAACACCCACAAAACCAAGTGCAAGCAATAAAAGAGTGTTCACTGACTGGTTAGGTATAACGCGATCATAAACCTGAAGAATAAGAATAGGTAGCCCAATACCTAGAACGTTAATAATTATTGAAGAGACCCATATTGTAGCCGGCATCTTCAATAACTCAGTACCAGGTATCCCATGAGCTTTTAGTCTTTTTATGTTAATTGGCCACAAACGATCCCGCACACCAGATTTCACAACCTTAGCGTCCTGAGCCTGATCAGCTTGAAAATTATTATTTTTAGTCTGCGAACGCACCATTTGAATAACTAAAACTCTAAATCTAAGGCTAAAAAACCATACTGTTATTGGAATCTCGGAAAAACCCGCATAATAAGAATGGCAGCACTTGTTTTAGAAAGTTTTAATTTTTTTAAATTTCAGTAACTTATTCTGAGCAAATAAGATTAAAATTGTAAATAAAACACACAAAATCAGTTAAATTTTCAAAATGGAACAATTTTAAAGAAAGAATCAAGAAAACTTATGTTTATTAAAATGTTAGCATATTTTTAACTATAAAATCACTAACCCATCCTTAAACTGATGGAGGTAACTCTCCAGTAACTAAAAAACACCATCATACAACAAAAGTCCGGCTCTCCGTCTGAGTCCGAGCGTACTTAAGTAATATTTAGGGTTATGTGATGAGTAAAGATAATACAACGAATAACTCCGGTGATAAATCTCAAGGATTTAACAGTGCCGGTAAAGATCAATCAGCATCCTCATCAGCCCAAGGACAACGTGATTATGAAAATTTAATCAATAAGTCCCTTGAAGAACAAATAACAGACACCTCTATATCTCGAGCAGACATTACCAACCCAAATCTACATTACGGTTTAGAAGAAGAAGCTGAAAAAATTGATGGTGTAGCTCTTCAATCAACTCAAAAAGAGGGTAAGGTTCTAGATCTATCTGAAAAATCAGA
>JAJFHW010000009.1 GCA_021775385.1 Hyphomicrobiales bacterium
CATTGCGCCGCCAACTCCGCCCTATTTAAATGGGCTGAATGAGGAACAAGCAGATGCCGTCCTCACAACAGACGGCCCCGTTTTAGTGCTTGCAGGCGCCGGTACTGGCAAAACACGCGTTCTCACCACCCGCATCGGTCATATCCTGGCCACCGGCAAAGCTCGGCCCAATGAAATTCTCGCCGTAACCTTCACAAACAAAGCTACCAGAGAAATGAAAAACCGCATCGGCGCGATGATCGGCGGCATGGTTGAAGGCATGCCATGGCTTGGCACGTTCCACTCAATCGGTGTGAAAATCCTCCGCAGACACGCCGAAATGGCAGACCTCAAATCCAACTTCACCATTCTGGATAGCGATGACAGCCTGCGCCTGATGAAACAACTCATCAAAGCTGAAAACATAGATGAAAAACGCTGGCCCCCTCGCCGCCTTGCTACCATCATTGACGGCTGGAAAAACCGCGGGCTCACACCAGAAAAAGTCCCCTCAAATGAGCGCGGCCTCTTCGCTGATGGGCGCGGCCTCAGCCTTTATGCCGCCTATCAAAAACGTTTGAAAGAACTCAATGCCGTTGACTTCGGCGATCTCTTATTAGAGATGAACAAACTCCTCGCAGACAACCCAGACATCTTAAAAGAATATCACCGCCGCTTTAAATATATTTTGGTCGACGAATATCAAGATACCAACGTTGCACAATATATGTGGCTCCGCCTCATCGCCCAAGGGACAGGCAACATCTGCTGCGTTGGCGACGATGACCAAGCCATTTACGGCTGGCGCGGCGCTGAAGTGGATAACATCCTTCGTTTTGAGAAAGATTTCCCCGGCGCCAAAACCATCCGCCTAGAGCGCAATTATAGATCAACCGGCCACATCCTCGCGGCCGCCTCTGGCCTCATTGCCCACAATGAAGACCGCTTGGGCAAAACATTGCACACAGAAGATGGCCTCGGCGATCAAGTCACCCTCAAAGGTGTGTGGGATGATGCCGAAGAAGCCCGCTCCATTGGAGATGAAATCGAAAGCTTACAAACAAAACAACATCCCTTAAACGAGATCGCCATTCTCGTCCGCGCCTCCTTTCAAATGCGCGCCTTTGAAGATCGCTTCGTCACCTTAGGGCTACCATACCGCGTCATAGGCGGCCCGCGCTTTTATGAACGGCTAGAGATTAAAGACGCCTGCGCTTACTTTGATGTAGTCTTGAACCCGGCTAATGATCTCAAATTCGAGCGCATCATCAACACACCAAAACGCGGCCTCGCCAAAGCAACACTAGAAGTCCTCCATCATCACGCACGGTCCAGAGGCATCTCGCTGTTTGAATCAGCAATGGAAATCGTCGACACAGAAGAACTCCGCCCCAAACCACGCGGCTCCTTGCGCGCACTTATCGAGCGCTTTGGGAACTGGCGCTCGCTTGTAGAAGCCACACCGCACACAGAACTCGCCGAGCAAATCTTAGATGACAGCGGCTACACAGAGATGTGGCAAAAAGATAAAAGCCCACAAGCCCAAACCAGACTGGAAAACTTAAAAGAACTTATTCGTTATATGGGTGAATTTGAAAACCTGGCTGGCTTTATGGAACACGTCTCGCTTGTCATGGATGCCGACGCAAACAATGACGGCGACCGAGTAAACCTAATGACATTACACGCCGCAAAAGGCCTTGAGTTCGACACTGTCTTTCTTCCCGGATGGGAAGAAGGCCTGTTCCCCCACCAACGCTCACTCGACGAAGAAGGCAAATCAGGCCTCGAAGAAGAGCGCCGCTTAGGCTATGTCGGTATAACGCGGGCCAAGAAAAAATCACACATCAGCTTCACCCAAAACCGCCGCATCCACGGCTCCTGGGTCACCCAGCCACCATCGCGCTTCATTGATGAGCTGCCCGAAAAAAACATTGAAGTGATTGAACAAATGGGTAATTTCGGCGGCTATGCAACCTCACGCTTTGAAAACATGCCCCAAAATTATGAGCGCACCCCAAGCGGAAATGCTAATGCTGGAAAAAACTACAACCGAAAATCAGCTAGTAATTTCACCAAAACGATCGACGCAAAAGTCATCGCTAAGAAAACAGTGACGACAGATTATGAAGTTGGCGAGCGCATCTTCCACCAAAAATTCGGCTATGGTGAAATCACAAACATCAACGGCGACACCCTGGACATAGACTTCGAAAAAGCCAGCCCGAAAAAAGTGAAGGCCAGCTTTGTCGAACGTCATTGATATAAAGAAGTGATATTGACTATGGCAGAGGCTTTAAAATAGCTGACCAATTTTTTTAATTTCAGCAATCCCCTTATCAGCCTGAGCTTTGCTCACTAATCTACCTTCAAATTGCCCAAACCCTGACGGTTTCATATAAATATACTGAGTATGTCCGGGCTTAAACGCCATAGAAGATAAATGACCACCACCATGACCTGACAAAATACTGCTTGAAAAATGAGATGCCCAGTACCCAGAAGGAACGTTAAAAGTCTTATAGCTACAAGTCTGCATAGAACCTATTTTTTTACCATTAACAACATATGTCATCGTGACGCGATTCATAGTCGTCTTAATAAGGTGATCCATAGGAACACAAAACCCATAAACAACAACTGTGGTTCTACCACCTTGTAACTTAGCAATCATCTCCGCTGATCGCTGTTTTGTTGTCAAACAACCAGCAAGACCAATAACAGACACAAGAAGCACAAATATAATACGATACAACATACAATTCCCCCAATAAACAGAACAAAAAACTGCCAGCCAATACTGCAATAGTCAAGCAATTCAAAAACATAAATGTTAACAAAATTTCATCGTTGCTGAAGAACAACATTGCATGAAATATTCAGGACGATATAGTAAGAAGTACAATTGCAGTGCCACCAAAAAACATAAACGGCCACACCCTAGACATAAACATCGAAAAAGCCAGCCCCAGAATTGAAATATTTAAATTTAACTGATGGAAAAATTCATTATGATTAGGTCTATATTGGGTTTTATGTTGCTATTAATTATTGTTTTAAGCTTCTATTTATTGCTTTCTCTCAAAATACAAAATCTAATCAAATTCGACATCTCGATATTTTTTATTTTATTATTTATCACAACACATTTCTATCCAAAGATAGAAACAAAGTTAGTAAATGTATCTTACTGGAAAGAGCATTCTTTGCTTCTAACTCCTTTAATTTTACTCCCCGCTATTGTTTTATTTATTGAAATGACCTACATCCGTGGCGGCTTTATCTCCAGCAAACCATTTTGGGAATATTTCATTTCTCAAAACATCAGTAACGCTGAAAAATTCATTCTAGATAACCATGCAAGTGAATGCGTGTACTTTGCATTGCTCTTTTCTTCTTGTTTTTATCTTTATGCAAAAGTTACAAAAAAAGGAGGCTTAATCAATGTGATTCTTGTGAATGAGAAACAACAACAAAAATCAATTTTTTTCGCTGTAATGGGCTTGTTAATATCTTCAGTCGTAATTTTCTACGTGATTAATTATGCAGAGATTAATTCACATATTTCCTCTAACTATTCTAGAGCACTCGAAGTGCTTTTTGTTGCCTTTTCATCGTTTATTGCAACCACTTTATTTACAGCACACAAACAAAGAAAAATGTCACTTACAGAAAGATTTATTTTTATTTTCACACCTTTAATTCCACTAGCTTTAATAAGTTTTGAAATGAACCTTTTAATAAAAACACTCCAACATAATAGTTTTTCATTTTCCAATTATCCAACCTACCATCTAGAGCTATGGAACCAATTACTAACGCTCCCATTTTTAAAGAATGTTATGATTTATATTAGCTTATTAGCTGGGAGCATTGCTTTAATTACAAGTTTCAATGAAACTTTAAAGACTAAAATTATTAAAGTTTGAGTCTTTTAGTCATACTTATTTCTTGACTTCTTAAATATAAAAAATAAGAAAACAAAATCCTCAATCCTAAGAGGGAGTATTACCCATTTTCGGGTAAAGGGACATGATGCCAGCTCAAGTGTAGGTCCGTAACCTCAAGTGCCACCCCAAAAAAAACAATAGCCCTTGAGAGGCAAAAAAATCACGCTCCTCTCTTTATTCCTCAAATTAACCCTATCCTCTGCTAGATTAATTGCACTGCTTGCGCCAAAAAGTTATAAACAAGGCTTAATTTACAATAAAATTATGTAATGTTTGTTATGCGTTTTTCGCTATATTTTCAAAAAATTCAGCAATATAGTTATATTTAAAGATGAAGGCCTAAAGCGTTTTTAAAGGCAGCTAAATAAGCGGAGTAGAGTAATGAGTAATGGGGACGTAGCTTTAGGGACTGACCACCCGTCAGCGCATCAGGAGCATAAAGCAAAAGGTTTTAAGCGCTTTTATAATCTCTTTCGCCCCTCCAGTGCAGACGCCCGTAATAAAGAACGCACAGACAGAACAGCACCTAAAAAAATCGTCAAAGAAGGCCTCACCGCCATTGACGGCCCAGAAAAAGAGCGCTTCATCCCCGTCTCTCGCCAAGCAATTTTAGACTATCTAAACAGACCAGAAGTCTGGGCAGAAGGCGAGCATAGCGACGCTGCAACTTTCATAGACCATCTGGATGCCTGGCGTCATCAATCTTATCGCTCCCGTCTCTCGGTTTTAAAAAGTTCATACCTAACTTTCAGCCCCGATAGAGACACAGTGAAATCCCTTGAGTTCACACCCATCCAACTCCTCAAAATGCGCCATAACCTAATGGAACATTTAGGAGACCTGTTAGAGTCAGCCAATTATGAAAAAGTAACTCAAAAAGATCTCGACCTTCTCCTTACATCGGACAGCCCCTATGGCTTGCGGCTTCATGTGGACTTGGATGCATTTGATGATGTGGTGATTTATTTCAGAGGCGCCGGCACAAAAATTGTCGAATATCGCGACTGGAAATGGGCCTACCTGAAAAAGAAAGGCGTAGAGACGCCAATCTTCCAACGTCTCTTTATAGCCTTAAAATTAAAGCCTGAAGAAGAGATGATCAACCACCTCATGATGAGGGAAGAACTCACCCATAAAAAAGCAGCAAAACTAGTTCAGAAAAATCGCAAAATGATGCCAGACGGCGTGACCAGCGATAATATCTATTTAAAGCTATTTAAAAACATCCCTCAAGACGACCTCGAGATGATGTTCCCAAACACAAAAGTCGAATTCAAACTCCTCGACAAATTAAAAATTGGCCTAACCGCAGGCGGTGGTACCATTGCTGGCTTAGCGACCGCAATTCCAAAATTAATCCTCGGCCTTACAGCCGCCGCTTTAAACCCTATATTCCTATTAACCTCTCTTGCCGGCATCATTGGCCTACTTGTGCGCCAGGTTACAAAAGTCTTCCACCAGCGCAACGAATATATGATGACCCTCGCGCAAAACCTATATTTCCACAATCTTGCCAACAACCGAGGCGTGCTCACACTACTGGTCGATCGAGCTGAAGAAGAAGACATCAAAGAAGAGTTGCTGCTTTATAATTATCTGGTGAGAAATAAAGACAAAGGCACAAACCTAAGCACAGCCAAAGCTGATATTGAGCAATTCCTACAAATGGAATTCGGCGTTGATATCAGCTTCGACCTTGAAGATGGCTTCTCTCGCCTGGTTCGTGATGGATTGGTTGAAAAAACTGCAGATGGCAGCTATAAAGTGTTACCACCCAAACGCGCCTCAGCTCAAATAAAGAGATTATGGCGCGGCGTCTTAGAACCCGTTGCACGTTAATGAATTCATATAAACCACCAGCCCATTCTTTACGAAGAAGGAGTGACGCTTTTTCAGCGTCAGGACATGGCGAAGCGACAGCGAAGCCCGTCGCATAAGATCAGCCCGAACGGAGCGTAGCAAGTACGGATAAGCTGATCGAAAAAATGCGACGCACCTCGTAGGGCCTGCCGCTTCAGCAGCGCGGATGCTTTGTGGGCATCTAAAGCGCAACTAAAAAGCAATAGCCCGTGAGAGAATTAAAGAGCCCAAATGACCGACACACAACTTTATCAACTCACCATCCGCGCTGAAAAATCAATCAATGCCGGAATAGCAGATCTATTGGAAAACATATTTCCAGAACCACTGTCTGTTAGTCATTTTGAGGAAAATGAGAAAGAGAATAAGTGGACCACCACAGCTCATTACGAAGAAAAACCTGATCAAGAAAATATAACAGAGCAAATCTCAAACATCCTCAATATCTCAGCTGAGAGTTATAAAGTTGAAGTCTCAAAAGTTGAGAATATCGATTGGGTCTCTCATGTTCAAAAAGGCCTCAAGCCCGTTAGAGCAGGTCGTTTCTTTATCCATGGCAGCCATGACAGTGACAAAGCAGAAGATAAATCCTATTCCATCCTCATAGACGCAGCACAAGCTTTTGGCACCGCCCATCACGGCACAACAGAAGGCTGCCTCAGAGCAATTAGTGAACTAAGCGAAACTCACAAACCAAAAAAAATTCTCGATCTTGGCGCAGGCTCAGGCATCCTCGCCATCGCTGCCTCAATGGTCTTTAAAGAAGCTAAAATTATCGCAAGTGACATAGATCCCATTTCAGTAAAAGTCGCCAAAACAAATGATGACCTCAACCGCCCAGAAAATTCTAACAACGCAAAAATCACCCACATTTGTGGTGATGCTCTAAATGATAAAAACATACAAGAAACAGCCCCTTTTGAGCTTCTCATTGCAAATATTTTAGCCAAACCACTCATAGCAATGGCACCAGATATCACAAACGCAGTTGCTACAGATGGCACGCTTCTTTTATCTGGGATCCTAGATGTCCAATCAGATGATGTAATCGAAGCTTATGTGGCTCAAGGGCTAACACATTTAAAAACAGATTTAATAGGGGAATGGACAACAAGTCTGTTCCACAAAAAAGGATAATGTGTTTTATCTTTTTAATTGTTGTTTATAAAAATAGGTTGCCAAAGCAAGAAAAGTTATTGGTGCAATAAAGTAAAAACGCACCTTACGAAGAAGGAGCATTGCCCACTTCGGGCAATGGGACATGGCGAAGCGCCAGCGCAGCCCGGCGTTTAACGCCGCACCTCGTAAGCCCACCGCCTTAGCGGTGGAATAGCCGTGAGAGAAATAAAGAGAGAAAAAAATGTTCCAATCATATGAAAATCGCGGCGGACCAGAACATTGTGCAGAGCGCATCAAAGCCTTAAGAGACGTTTTAAGAAAACAAAAGATTGACGGCTTCATACTTCCTCGCAGCGACAAGCATCTCAACGAATATGTCGCGCCCCATGATGAGCGCCTCTTATGGCTCACTGGCTTTTCAGGCTCTGCCGGCCAAGCCATCATTCTGCAAAATAAAGCCGCCATTTTCATTGATGGAAGATACACCCTTCAAGTACAAAGCGAAGTCGATCTTGAATTAATCACACCAGTTCCAATCACCGATCAACTCCCAAGCAAATGGTTGGGCAAACTAATTAAACGCGGCCAAACCATCGCAATTGACCCAACACTCCATAGCGTAAAATCTTATGAAACTTTTCTTAATGTGGTTGAAAAGGCTGGCGCAACACTTCTCTCTGTGCAGAAAAACCCCGTGGATGAGGTTTGGCAAGATCAGCCATCCGTGCCTGAAAACCCTGTTATCTCACACCCTAAAAAATATGCTGGACAAGATCCATCTGAAAAAATAGAGCTTATACAGGCAAAGCTAAAAGAAAAAAAATGCGAAGCTTTTGTCATCACAGCACCAGAATCTATTTGCTGGTTATTCAACATCCGTGGCAACGACATCAGCCACACGCCCATCATGCTTGCAAATGCGATAATCCACTCTAAAGCCAAACCTGAAATATTCTTAAAAGCTGATCGTCTAAACTCAAGGTCTTTAGAAACAATTCGCGCAAACGCAAAACTACTCCCCCCTGAACAATTTGAAGATCGGTTAAATTCCCTTGGTGCTAAATTTAAAAAAGTACTCATTGACCCAACAAGAACCAACAGTGCAATTTATCAAACCCTACGTTCAGCCAGAGCAGAAATCATTCGTGGCGAAGATCCTTGTTCCCTGCCCAAAGCAAAAAAGAACAAGGCAGAAATTGAAGGAAGCCGCCAGGCTCACATTCGTGATGGGTTAGCTGTAACAAAATTTCTTCATTGGTTATCAGAAAACTCTACGAATAGTAGCTTAGACGAAATCAACAGCGCCAAAGCTTTAGAGAATTTCCGCATCGATACAGGCGCGCTAAAAGACATCAGTTTCGAGACAATCTCGGGAGCCGGCCCCAATGGAGCGATTGTTCATTACAGAGTGAGCGAGCAAACAAACCGACGCTTAAATATGGGTGATCTTTACTTGGTAGATTCAGGCGCCCAATATCAAGACGGCACAACAGACATCACCCGCACAATAGCAATTGATGCACCAACAACAAAACCAACCGGCCCCATGCGCCGGCACTACACACTTGTTCTGAAAGCCCACATTAATTTAGCAACAGCTTATTTTCCGAAAGGGACGCGGGGCTGCGACCTAGACCCCCTAGTAAGAGCACCCCTCTGGCAAGCTGGCCTTGATTTTGCCCACGGCACTGGGCACGGCGTTGGGAGTTTCTTATCCGTTCATGAAGGGCCCCAAGGCATCTCAAGAAGAGCCACAGTTCCACTAGAACCAGGAATGATCCTATCAAACGAACCAGGCTATTACCGCGAAGGCGCATACGGCATCAGGTTAGAAAACCTAATATTAGTAAAAGAACCAGAAGACATCACAGGCGGTGAACAACCTATGATGCATTTTGAAACCTTAACTTTGGCTCCATTTGATCGTCATTTAATTGACTGTAAATTGCTCAGCAAAAACGAACTCAAATGGCTAAACAATTACCACAAAGCCGTCTACAAAACGCTGTCACCCGAACTCAAAGGGCCCGTGAAAGCATGGCTTAAATCTTCCACCAGCACAATAAAGCCAGAATAATAAGATAGTCAAAATAATTTTCCTTCAACCTGAGGAATGGCACAATGTCTGATAAACCAATTGCAAATCTCATAATAGGTGCAGGCCCGGTTGGTTTAACGGCTGCGCTGGAATTAAACCGTCGCGGCTTACCTTTTAAAATTATCGATAATGATGGTGAGCCCACCCCAGAAAGTCGAGCCCTTGCAATAAACGCACGCACTCTCGAAATTCTGGAAAGCTCTGGTGTCTCAGAAAAATTAATTGAGGCCGGCAATAAAGTTGAAAAAATCACAGTAAGAAATCAACAGCAGACTTTATTAAATGTCGATATCACTCAAAGCCCACACAAATATAATTTCCTTCTAGTTCTCCCTCAATCTCAAACAGAAACAATTTTAATTGAAGCGTTAAAAGAGCAAAGTCAAAATGTAGAATGGTACACATCTCTCAAATCCATAACTCCCATGGATAATCTTTTTAAATGCAATCTCGAAACCAATGATGAACTTAAAACCATCTCGGCAAAAAACTTAATCGGAGCAGATGGTGCCCATTCAACAGTACGCAAAACTTTAGATTTCTCATTCGATGGTGAAAGCATTCCAGATATTTGGAGCTTGGCTGATGTAGAAATCAGTGAATGGCCATATCCCTTTAATAATGCAGTCGTGACCTTAACTGAGGTAGGCCCTATAGCTTTTTTCCCCTTCGGCGAAGGAAAGGGACGTTTAGTCTCATCAAAACCAGACATACTCAATAATTTACCGAGTGGTATGAAAGTTTCAAAATCCACATGGCAATCTGAATTCAAAATAAGTTATCGTCAGGTCGCATCTTATCAAAAAGGCAACGCTTTTCTTGCTGGTGACGCCGCCCACATCCATTCACCAGCAGGTGGACGAGGAATGAATATGGGAATAGAAGATGCTGCAACTCTCGCCTATTTAATAGAGAAAAACCAAACGGAGAGATATACCGACTTACGCCACCCAGTTGGTGAAAAAATCCTAAACTTCACCAGACAACAAACAGAACGTATCACATCCCCAGGCATGGGCTTAAGCATAGCAATCAAATACTTAGCACCCCTAGCATTCTCAATCCCACCAATTAGAAACAAAGCACTTAAAACTCTAATCGGCTTAGACACACCTAAACCCGAATGGCTCTAGAGCATGTCACATAGTATTGAATTCATTAAAATGATTTTCAAGTATCTTAACGAAGAAGGGAGTGCTCTTTTCCAGAGCATGAACATGGCAGCGCATGCTGCCCCGTGCCTAGCACCGCCCCGTCGGAGGCCCAAACGCCATAATCGTTTGGAATAGCCGTGAGACAAAACAAAACATGTCTTTAAATTGAATACAAAATGACATGCTCTAGAAAGTTCAAGCTAAGCAACCAAATCAACCCACTCTTGTTCAGTCAGCACTTTCACGCCAAGCTCTTCAGCTTTTTTCAGCTTTGAACCAGCCCCTGGTCCAGCCACCAAAATATTTGTCTTTGCTGAAACTGAACCGGCGACCTTAGCTCCAAGCCGTTCAGCCTGCGCCTTCGCCTCAGCGCGGCTCATCAATTCAAGCTTACCAGTAAACACTACCGTTTGCCCTGTGACTGAAGAAGCAATCTCTTCAAATACAACAGGTTCAGCTGTGACAACCTCAAGCAAAGCATGAACCTGCTCCAGGTTTCTCTTTTCTGCAAAATAATGCGTAAGAGAAGTAGCCACAACACCGCCAATACCATCAATGTTCTGCAACTCTTCAAAAGCTGGACTTTCAGCATCTCCTGCACTTATCATAGCTTGGAGCCATTTATCCGCTTCCCCATAATGCCGGGCCAGATCACGTGCAGTCGTCGCCCCCACATGACGAATACCAAGTGCAAAAATAAATCGATCTAATCCAATTTTACGGCGATCATTAATAGCGTCCCAAAGTTTAACAACTGACTTCTCACCCCAACCATCCATATTTTTCAAAGATGTTAAGCGGTTTTCATCCTTGGCTTCCAACGAAAAAATATCAGCAGGTGTTCGCACCCACTCAAGATTATGAAATAACTCAACTTGTTTCTCGCCAAATCCCTCGATATCAAATGCATTGCGAGAAACAAAATGTTTCAATCTTTCTTGAGCTTGTGCCGGACAAATAAACCCACCCGTACAACGCCTAATAACATCCTGTCTTTCTGTTTTTGGGTCTATTGCTCGCTCAGCAGGCGAGCCACAAGCAGGGCAAATATCAGGCAATGAAAATGGCTCGCTTTTCTCAGCTCGCTTATCAAGCACAACTTCAACGATTTGCGGAATAACATCACCAGCACGCTGTACAACAACAAAATCCCCAACCCGCACATCTTTACGTGCAATTTCATCTTCATTATGCAGCGACGCATTAGAGACAACCACACCACCAACAGTCACCGGTACGAGTTTCGCGACAGGCGTTAATGCCCCTGTTCGGCCAACTTGAATTTCAATCGCCTCTAATTGTGTCACAGCTTTTTCAGCCTCAAACTTATGAGCTATAGCCCACCTTGGAGCACGGGATACGAAACCAAGGCGCTCCTGAAGCGATAAATCATCAACCTTGTAAACAACTCCATCAATGTCATAACCAAGTTCAGAGCGATTAAGCGCAATATGCTCGTATCTCTCAATCAACTCATCAACAGAACTACAGACTTTCGTCAAAGGGTTAATCGGAAACCCCCATTGCCCAAACTGAGCCAATACATCAGAGTGATGCTTCACTCCCAAAGCTTGCGCATCCCCTAAGCTATAAGCAAAAAATTTCAATGTGCGCTTCGCCGTTATTGAACTATCTAACTGTCGTAAAGAACCAGCTGCCGCGTTTCTAGGATTGGCAAAAATCTTTTGCCCCTCTTTCTCTTGAGAAGCATTTAATGCCTTAAAATCATCATGCCCCATATAAACTTCACCGCGGATATCAAATAAATCCGGAATGTTGCCCCCACTTATCCGTTTAGGAATTTCGTTTATGGTCAAAATGTTATGAGTAACATCTTCACCAACACGGCCATCGCCTCTGGTAGCAGCCCGCACCAATTCACCCTTTGAATATGTCAATGAAATAGAAAGTCCATCAATCTTCGGCTCAGCAACAATAGAGAGAGACGCATCGTCAGGAAGACTTAAAAACCGGCTAACACGGCTCACAAAATCATCCACATCCTCTCTAGCAAACGCATTCCCAAGCGATAACATAGGCACTGTATGAGCGGCCTTCTCAAAACCTTCAAGTGGCGCAGCCCCTACTCGTTTACTAGGGCTCGTCTCTAAAACCAATTCAGGAAACTTCACCTCGATTTGCGTGTTACGTTGGCGCAATGCATCATAATCAGCGTCAGAAATCACAGGGTCATCATTTTGGTAATAAAGCTGGTCATGCTTCAATATTTCTAAAGCCAAACGTTTCAACTCAGACAAGGCCTGTTGTTCATCAAGGCTTTTAATATCTATGTTTGAAAAATCACTCATTGAAACAACAGACCCAGTTAAAAATTAAACACTCTAAATGGATAACAGCTTTAAAAAAATCAGCAAGAGCTTGAGAGCCCCAAGACATAAAACATATGAAGATATACAGAATTTTATTTTAGGCTTTTCTCAAAAAAAACCTCGTGGAATATACTGTTCCACGAGGTTCAATTTTAAAAAATCAACAGTTGAGTATTCAACTAAATTGGATTTAGTTTTTTCGCTGCGTTTAAAGTATTTTTCCACGTTTTAGACAGCCAAGAACCTGAATTGTTTCTCGGTGCCAAACCACCAGATTTCAAAAGAGCGTAAGTATCTTTATACCAAGGTGAGTTCGGGAAGTTATGCCCAAGAATAGCACCAGCTGTTTGCGCTTCAGAAGCAATACCAAGCGCCATATATGCTTCAGCAATTCTTGCTAATGCTTCTTCTACATGCTGAGTAGTTTGATAGTTTTTAATCACAGATTTAAAACGATTAATCGCTGCTAAATAATTTTTACGGGTCAAATAATAACGCCCAACATTCATATCAGCTGCAGCCAAAACATCACGTGCTACACGGATCCGATTTTTAGCATCAGCAGCATAGCGGCTATTTGGATAACGGCGCACCAAAGTCTCTAAAGATTTAAGAGCTTCTTTCGTCCGTTTCTGATCACGTTTTGGGTCCGCAATTTGATCATAATAAGACATGGAAATCACATGCTGCGCTAGCGCGGATTCTTTTGTACCTGGATGCAAAGCAACATAACGTTTACCACCAGAAATAGCTTCAGGGTATTTACCACCTTTATAATTAGAGTAAGCCGCCATAACAATCGAACGACGCGCCAAAGGTGAATAAGGATGAAGACGATCAACATCTTCAAACTTCTTGGCTGCATTATCAAATTTACCTGACGTCAAAAGTTGGTCAGCCTCTTTGTAAAGCTTTTCCGCAGGCTCAACTTTTTCGGCATCCTGAAATTCTTTATTCTTTCCGCCAAACCAGCCCCCTAAAGAACTAACCGAAGAGCCAACATCTGACAAAGGAGAGGATGAACACCCACCCAAACCAGCAGTAAATAAAATGACTGTAACAAAAGCAAGTCGCTTAAGCGTCAACATAAAATCCCCCTAAAGGAAAAGAGAAAAACCAAAAATAAACAGGCAAAGGACCAATAAACCGATCAATAACAGACTTATTGCCAAAAGCCTCATAAAATATTCCCGTCAGCTAAATCCTAAATCAGTATTTCGCACAACTAAAATCCCAGAAACTTCACAGGTTACTCTCTGCCGATTGCTAATAAGCAATCCGAAGCACTAAGCGGATGCTTTGTGGGCATCAGAAGCACAAAAAAAGCAACTTAGTGTGCAAAAAAAAACTCAGCAACTGAAACACAATCAAAAATTTCCAATAACAGCTTCTCAAAAGAAGCCAAGAATGTGGAGATTCTATGCTCAATTATACGACTTTTTAGTGCAATTGCACAGATCTAGAAAAAAATATAAAGAATTACTTAACAAAGTGTCTTATTTACATGGATCAAATGGTTGAATCACACACAAAAAAAGCAAGTACAGTTTTGCACTTGCCTTAAAAGGTTAACAAAATCAATGATATAATCATCAAAAAAGTGTTACAAACACTCGATTAATTCCGGTCTGCCGCAAAATTAGCAGCAGAAAGAACAGCAGCCCCTTGTCTGTCCCCAACACTATGATGTTCAACAACATGAGCAGGTACGTCAGGTACAGAAACCCTCGTCCAAGCATCTTTATCAGCTAACAAGGTCGAAATCGCCTTTGCATTCAAAGCATGGCCACCACGATAGGACTTATAAGAACAAAGCAAAGGAGATCCAGCTAAAGCCAAATCACCAACGGCGTCTAAAGCTTTATGACGAACAAATTCATCATCCCAGCGAAGCCCTTCGCGGTTCAGAACTTTGTCTTTATCAATAGCAACAGTATTTTCCAAAGAAGCACCAAGAGCACGTCCTGCAGCCCAAAGGCCTTCAACTTGCTCCATAAAACCAAAAGTTCGTGCTCGTGCTAATTCTTCACGAAACACACCAGGGTTCAAATCAGACTTGAACCTCTGACGACCAATAACAGGAGTTTCAAAATCAATCTCAACGTCAAGTCTAAAGCCGTTGTAAGGCAATAATTCACCCCAACAACCATTTTCTTCAACACGAATAGGCTTCAAAACTTTAATGAAGCTGCGCGGTGCATCAAGGTCTTTCAAGCCAACCTCTTCAATTGCGCGCACAAATGGCATTGCACTGCCATCCATAATAGGCACTTCACCATTATCAATTTCAACTAAAACATTATCAATTGAAAGCCCGCGAAGTGCAGACATAAGATGTTCAACAGTTGCCACAACAGCACCGCACTCAGAGCCTAGAATTGTACAGAGTGTTAAATTTTTAATGAAATCGCAATGCGCTTGAATCTCGACGTCTTTGCCGTCTTTCAATACAGAAAAGTTAATTCCGCTATCGGCATCAGCCGGATGAAGAGTGATAGAAACCGGAGCCCCTGAATGAACACCAACACCAGTCATGACAACAGATTGACTGAGCGTGGTCTGTTTCGCTCCAACATATGAATTACCCATGAGAGTACACCCTCTAAATTACCCTGTCTTCTCTAGACATCCAGAACGCATAGGAACTTTAAAATTCAAGTTCAGCTAGCAATTCGGAGCCCCCCATCCATAAGCCTGACTGCTGTCAAATAATCTGATTAACAATTTGGAATAAAATTTTTACATTTTAATAATTAAAGCCCACACATCACTTTGAGCATTAATCTTCCAAACGAAATAAAAAACTTTAGTCTAAAATCTTACCAAGTTTTTTATTTAACCAGCTTATGAAACGCTAAGAGCCATGCTTATATTTTTATCACAGCCCTGAATTCCATAATCTCTCAAAACTATAATTTTGTGAAACTTAATTCATAATTTCAAAATCATAACTAAATTTGTAAAATTCTGTAAATTGCAACTTTAACAAAGTATAATAAATACCACCAGTAACGTAGTGTAATAAACACCAACTGTGCTAAAGCGAAATGAACAAAGATACAAACTCATTTCAAGAGTTACAAACAACCAATCCTAAACTTTGAAAACAACACGATTAATAAAATTAATCTGAAATCTTAATCTAGAACAATCAAGCCTATAGCTATCATTAAAGAAACCTTACTATAGAGAAGAATGCTCACACAAATCACGGTTTCTTACAGTCTGTTACCAACACGTTAAGTTACTGAAAAATATCAATAAAACATAAGATTCAGCCTGTGTATTTCATAAAAACTAAGCTTTACTGATATATTTCTGAAACAAAAATCCTCTGCAACGGTTTGATTCGCCAGAAATCTTACAAAAAAAGCGGAGATCAAATCCCCGCTTAATATATAAAAAGTTTAAATGATAAAATTCCTAGCCCTTACGCTTCTCTTTAAGAAAAGGCGGAATGTCCGTAATTGTTTCTTCTTCATCCAAAGGTAAAGATCCAACACCAGTTTTATTCAGTTCTAATGTCGGATAACGCTCAGCAGGAGTTTCAGGTCGAGATGGTACCCAATCTTCCTGAGGTTGATTTTGATGTGGATGATTTTGTTGAACTTGTGATGGATCCTTTAAGGTAGGCCCATCTGAATTTTGTTCAGGCTCTGTAGAAGGATGCATTTTATAATGCTCTTCCATTCTTAAGTCATACTCACCTTTCGGAGCTTTTCCTCTTAATTGAGGCTGAGGCGGGCCACCAACAGGTTGAGCAGATTGTAAATTACGCTGCTCGTCTTGATCTCTTTGAGCTTTGCCTCTGTTATTGTCAGGTCTGTGATCATGCCGGTCTCGAGACGCATGATCCTGAAATTCTTTTTCCTGATATCTAGGGTCACGAGTTTGCTCACCCGGAGTTTCATATGGCATTTGTTTATCTGTCCGATCACCATCAGGTCTTTGAGGAGCGATAAACGCTCCATCACCTTGACGATGCTCTTGAACAGGCTCTTGGTTTAAAGGCTCATGACTTAGAGTTTCATGGCTTAAAGGCCCTTGATTTAAAACCTCTTGAGAAGGTTCATATATCTCAGTTTCTTGCTTCCGGTTTCGTCCCGTTAAGCGACTAAAAAAGCCACCCTTTTTCTTAGGTTCAGCTTCTTTAAACTGACCTTCTGGCGCCTTATAAGCACGTAATTGATTTTGTCCAGTAACAGGCAAATCTTCCATACTAGGCATGCGGCGCATTGAGCGATCAACACTTTGCGGCGCACCAGCGACAAATTCACGTCCTGTCATAGGGTTATTTGCACCTGGTGTTGCAGGTGGCGAATAACTAGCATCACTATCAGGAGACATAAAGCGAGGCGGTTTGTTCACAATCTGAACATTACCCCGTCCTCCATTAGATTGCCCACCATTTGGTCCACCATCTTGCCCTTGAGGCAAAGGACGGTCACCCTTTTGTCCGTTAGTTCCTACAAGAGATTGAGGAGGTTGAGGACGCAAACGTCCAGACGAATTATGCAATGCCGGATCACCTTGCCTCCCCCCTTGGCCATTATTAAGAGCAGCAGGTTGGTCAGCAGCACCATCTAGAGACTGTAGACGTTCATTTAAACCAAGTGTATTTTGTTCAATCGTAGCATCAATTTCCATCCGGCGACGGTCAGCTTCTTGATGCATAGATTCTGGGTGTCCACGATTGAGCCCCGATGCAACTAAAGAAACCCTTAAATAGCCCTCTAATTGCTCATCAAAAGTTGCACCAACAATAATATTCGCGTTCAGGTCAACTTCTTGCCTGATCCGGCTTGCCACTTCATCCACTTCAAACAAAGTCATATCTTGACCACCCGAAATAGAAATGAGTAATCCTTTAGCCCCTGCAAGGGAAATATCATCAATCAACGGATTGGAAATCGCTTCTTCGGCAGCTTTGCGTGCACGGCCCTCGCCATGCGCAACGCCCGTTCCCATAACGGCAGCGCCCATTTCAGTAATCACGGTTTTCACATCCGCAAAATCAAGATTGATCAATCCTTCTTTCATGATGAGATCAGTTACACAAGCAACACCAGAATTCAAAACAGAATCAGCCAAGCAAAATGAATCAGAAAATGTGGTTTGCTCATTTGCCAAGCGAAATAAATTTTGATTTGGAATGACAATCATCGTGTCAACATATTGGCGAAGCTGCTCAATACCAGATTCAGCAATCCGCATACGACGCTGACCTTCAAATTGGAAAGGCTTCGTCACAACAGCAACGGTAAGAACTCCTAGTTCTTGCGCTATACGAGCAATAACCGGTGCAGCACCTGTCCCAGTGCCACCACCCATGCCACAAGCAATAAAAACCATATGAACTTCAGAAAGAAGCTCTTTCATTTCTTCCATAACTTCTTCGGCAGCACCCTCCCCAATTTCTGGGTTCGAGCCAGCACCAAGCCCTTCAGTCAGGTTAACCCCCAACTGCAAGCGAACATCAGCACCAGAAGTAGATAGCGCTTGTGCGTCAGTGTTTGCCGCAACAAACTCAACACCATGCAGCCCAGATGCGATCATATTATTAACCGCATTGCCACCAGCACCACCAACACCCATCACAATTATGCGTGGGCGTAATTCTTGAAAATTATGGACATTTGAACTCATTTGTTTCCCCGCTTCATAAGGAAGCACA